>JAGVGV010000739.1 GCA_020056895.1 Deltaproteobacteria bacterium | reverse complement strand
TGGTGTGGCTGATCTGGGCCAGTAGTTCGTTACCGCAGGCTTCCAGGATTTCGGCGTGAAACTGGAGGTCCAGTTCGATGAAGCGGTCGGGCGAAAAGGTTTCCGGAGTCTTCATCAGGGCGTCCATGGCCGCAAAGGCGTCCTCGATGGGCCGGATGGTTTCGGGCTTGGCCCGTTCGGCCGCCATCCGGGCCGCTTCGGCTTCCACGATCCGTCGTATCTCGGTAATGTTCCTAAGGAATTCGTAGGGGCTTCCGGCCTGGCAGGTCCAGGACAACACATCGGGGTCAAACAGGTTCCAATCCTTCCGGGCCAGAATCTGAGTCCCGGTTTTGGGCCGGGACCGGATCAATCCCTTTTCGGACAGCACTTTGGCGGCTTCGCGCAAGACCCCCCGGCTGACGCCGAACTCCTGGCACAAGGCGTCTTCGTTGGGCAGAGTGTCGCCGGGAAGGTATCGGCCCCGGACGATCCGCTGGCCCAGTTCTTCCACTACGTATTGATACAATTTCCGGCGATGAGTCGGGTCGATCATGAGGCTTGCTCCCGTTCTTGGCGCCAAAACCGCTCCATTAGACCATCAACTTAGTGAGGTCATGGTAAAATGTCAATTGGGCGGGCCGGGAAAAGTGGTTCCCGGGGCCGATTAAAGGGGATTCCGGGGGAGGTGTTTCCGGAAAAAAAGCCCTTGACAAACGGCCTCGCCCGGAGTATTCATCTAATCATTAGACAATAACACCGTAGCACGGACCCCCGCGGGAGGCAAGCAAAAAACACGCCCCCGCCCACCCGCCAAAACGGAGCCCATATCCATGCGGCTCCGGCGCATCAGGAGGAACGGCGATGCAGCTTAGGGAATACATCGAAATGGAACAGACCTTCGGCGCCCACAACTACAAGCCTCTGGACGTGGTCCTGTCCCGGGGCCAGGGAGTGTGGGTCTGGGACATCGACGGCAACCGCTACCTGGACTGCCTGTCCGCCTATTCCGCCGTGAACCAGGGCCATTGCCACCCCCGGATCATGAAAGCCGCCATGGATCAGCTCCAAAAGCTGACCCTCACCTCGCGGGCCTTCCGTAACGACCAGCTTGGCCTGTTTTATAAGGAACTCTGCCAGCTTACCCATTCCCACAAGGTGCTGCCCATGAACAGCGGCGCCGAAGCGGTGGAAACCGCCGTCAAAACGGTGCGTAAGTGGGGCTACCGGGTCAAGGGCGTACCCGAATACCAGGCTGAAATCATTGTATGCGCCAACAATTTCCATGGCCGGACGATCACCATCGTGGGCTTCAGCACGGATGAATCCAGCCGGTCGGGCTTCGGTCCGTTTACTCCGGGTTTCAAGATCGTTCCCTTTGGCGACGCCAAGGCTCTGGAAGAAGCCATCACCCCCCATACCGTGGCGTTTCTGGTGGAACCGATCCAGGGGGAAGCCGGCGTGATCGTGCCGCCGGCCGGATACCTCAAGGCCGCCCGAGCCATTTGCGACCGCCACAAGGTGGTCTTGATCCTGGACGAAATCCAGACCGGCCTGGGGCGGACGGGCAAGCTTCTGGCCGAGGAGCACGAAGGCATCGAAGCGGACCTGACTCTGATCGGCTAGGCGCTTTCCGGCGGGTACTATCCGGTTTCGGCGGTTTTGTCCAACACCGAGGTCATGGGCGTGCTCCAGCCCGGCGAACACGGTTCCACCTTCGGCGGCAATCCCCTGGCCTGCGCCATTGCCCGGGAAGCCTTGAAGGTGCTGGTGGAAGAAGGCATGATCGAAAACGCGGCCCGGATGGGGGATTACTTCCTGGCCGGGTTGAAGGACATCAAGAATCCGCTCATCAAGGATGTCCGAGGCAAGGGGCTCTTGATGGGCGTGGAATTCCACCCTGAAGCCGGCGGCGCCCGTCAATACTGCCTGAAGCTGAAGGAAGAAGGCTTGTTGTGCAAGGAAACCCACGACCACACCGTCCGGTTCGCTCCGCCTTTGGTCATCACCAAGGATATCGTGGACTGGGCGCTGGAACAGATCACCCGGGTGGTTTCCGCCAAATAGCCGGCCGCCCGGGCGGATCGCAAGGTAAGGCCTCAGTTCAGTTACGGGTGGTATCTCCACTTGGTGGCCACAAAGGAAGCCACTTTTTTGGGACCCCCTCACCCCGCCCTCTCCCCCAGGGGGGCGAGGGGAAAGACTTACTTGACCCATTTTCCAGCTTCATCATGACATTGGGCCAAGTTTTCTTTCCCCTCTCCCCTTGAGGGGAGAGGGCGGGGTGAGGGGTGGTAAAAGGTGATAATGAAACAAAGCCTTTGCTTGCCACCCGTCACTGAGGTGTTACATCGCAAGAAGAATTGCATCCACCCCAAGCAGGCTTTTCCGTTGTATAATGGAAGATGGTCCATTCCCCGGGAAGGGGATTCACCGCCGGGTTCATCCGGTCCCAGGATATCTTAGGGATTCCATGGAACGAACCGGATGACATAGGGCGGACGCAACGACGCGATGGGGTCCCGGACGACGGTGGAATGGACAACCCCAAAGACGGAAGAGGGATAAACACATGCCTGTAATCGACATCAAGGAACGAACAGCCTTCACGTACCAGCGGCCCGGTCTTCGGAACGGGTACAACGACCAGACGCTGTATGTGAACCTGTCCGACGGCAGCGTGGCCGTCCGGCCGGTCCAGGCGAAGACCAAGGAAACGTTCATCGGCGGCAAGGGGTACGACCTCTGGTTGCTTTTTCAGGCCGTAACCGGCCAGACCCGGTGGGACGATCCGGCCAACGAACTATGCATCGCGTCGGGTCCCCTGGGTGGAACACCCATCTATCCGGGTTCCGGCAAAAGCATCGTGACCACCATATCCCCGGCCACCGGGATTCCCATCGATTCGAACGTGGGCGGCTATTTCGGGCCGTATTTGAAGTTCGCGGGGTTCGACGCCCTGGAAATCCAGGGCCGGTCGGATGACGAACTGGTGGTGTTCATCGACGGCGTGGACCGGAAGGTCCAGGTTTTCGAAGTGTCCGGTCTGCCCGAATCGGCGTACGATACTTCCCGGATGCTGACCGACCATTTCGGCCAGGGAAAACCGCGAAGCATTTCGGTGGTGACCACCGGTCCGGGCGCCCGCCATTCGGTCATGGGCTGCCTGAATTTTTCGTGGTTCGACGCCAAACGAGGCATGGTCCGGTACAAGCAGGCCGGCCGAGGCGGCACCGGCACGGTGATGGCGCACAAGGGATTGAAGGCCATCGTGGCCCGGTGGGACGGCGTGAGCGTGGACACCAACGCCCCGGCGGACCCGGCCGGATTGAAGGAAGTGGGCCGGCTGCATTCCAAGGAAATCGCCTCCCTGGACCCGAAACAGAATGAAATGGCCGTGTTGGGAACCACCCACCTGGTCACCATCATGAACGATTACGACCTCTTGCCCACCCATAACTTCCAGTACGGCCGGCATCCGGAAGCCCCCAATCTGGGCGCCGAAGTGTACCGCCGGATTTTCGACAAAGGGTACGACGGCTGCTGGATGGGTTGTTCCGTGGCCTGCGCCCATGGCATTCGGGATTTCGTTCCCCTGACCGGGCCGAACAAGGGCCAGAAGGTGTTCGTGGACGGGCCCGAATACGAAACAATCGCCGGATGCGGGTCCAATCTGGGTATTTTCGATCCCCTGGCCGTGGCCGAAATCAACTTCTATTGCGACGCGTACGGCGTGGACACCATTTCGTACGGCACCGGCCTGGCCTTCGCCATGGAATGCTTCGAGCGGGGACTGATCACCAAGGACCACACCGGCGGCCTGGACCTTTCCTTCGGCAACCGGGCTTCGGCCCTCGAGGTACTCCATCAGTTGGGCCGGGGCATGGGCTTCGGGCGGCTGGTGGGAAAAGGCGTCAAGGGCATGAAAGCCCATTTCGCCCGGGAATTCGGGTCCGATCCGGTACTCATGGCGGACATCGGCATGGAATCCAAGGGCCTGGAGTTTTCCGAATACATCAGCAAGGAATCCCTGGCCCAGCAGGGCGGATACGGTCTGGCCCTCAAGGGCCCCCAGCACGACGAAGCCTGGCTGATCTTTCTGGACATGGTCCACAATTTCATGCCCACCTTCGAACAAAAAGCCGAAGCGCTCCACTGGTTCCCCATGTTCCGCACCTGGTTCGGCCTGTGCGGGCTCTGCAAGCTGCCCTGGAACGACATCGTCCCCGAAGACAACAAGCAGACCCCCGAACCGGCCAAGGTCATGAAGCACGTGGAATGGTACACCCGGTTCTTTTCGGCCGTTACCGGCCGCAACGTGGGGCCGGACGACCTGATCCCCATGAGCGAGGCGGTTTATAACTTCCAGCGGCTTTTTAACCTGAAAATGGGTTCGGGCCGCCGGGTCAACGACGCCCTGCCCTACCGGGCCATGGGGCCGGTGACCGAAGCCGAATACCTGTCCCGTCAGGATCGGTACGACAAACAACTGACCGAGGATTACAAAGAAGACATCACGGGCAAAACCGTGGCGGAAAAAGTGGCCCTGATGCG
>JAGVGV010000430.1 GCA_020056895.1 Deltaproteobacteria bacterium | reverse complement strand
CTCTGACCGAAATACTTCAAAAATTCGCTGTCTTTGGTCAACAGGAGGGTGGTTCGTTCGTCGAGGGACCGGGTGTACGATTCCAGGGACCGGGTGAACGAATAGAATTCCGAGTCCCGGCCGTAGGATTCCGCGTACACCCGCGTGGCTTCGGCGTCGCCCTGGCCCCGGAGTTCCTGGGCTCCGCGGTACGCTTCGGCCAGGATGATGGTTTTTTTCCGGTCCGCGTCGGCCTTCAGCTTTAAAGCCGCTTCCTGGCCTTCGGACCGGTACCGTTTGGCTTCCCGTTCCCGTTCCGCCCGCATCCGCCCGTACACCGCCCGTTCGTTTTCCTTGGGCAGGTCCGCCCGTTTGATCCGCACGTCGGTGATGCTGATGCCGTAATCCCTTGCCTTTTTATCGGATCGTTCGGTCACGGCGGCCATGATGCCCGACCGGCTGGTGGAAATCACGTCGATCATCAGATGGCGGCCGAGTTCCACCCGGAGTTCGGCGAAAATGATGTCGTCCAACCGGGCCTGGGCGCTGGGAATATCCCGCACGTTACGAAAAAACTTCAAGGGGTCTTCAATCCGCCACTTGGCGTAATTGTCCACCACCAGGTTTTTCTTGTCCTTGGTCAGTATTTCCGCCGGGGCGGAGTCGTATTCCAGAATACGCCGGTCCAGCAGAATGGCATGGTCCATCAGGGGCGCCTTGAAATGAAGCCCCGGGGACTTGACCCCTTCCAGAGGATCGCCCAGCCGGACCACGATGGCCACCTGGGTTTCGTCCACGGTATATACGGCCGAGGTGACGGCCACCAAGGCCAACACGGCCAAAGCGATCAAAAAACCGAATTGGTTCCGCATGGCTACTTGACCTCCTTGCTCGGCGTACCTTCGGCGGCTTGGTTGAAACCGTCCAAAGGCAATAGCGGCAGGGCGCCCGGGCCATCCGAAGGCATCACGAACTTACGGGCCTTGGAAAGAACGGTTTCCATGGTTTCCAAATAGAGCCGTTGGCGGGTCACTTCCTTGGCCTTGTCGTATTCCGTCAGAACCGACGAAAACCGGGATGCATCCCCCATCGCCCTCTGGATTTTTTCTTCCCGGTACGCTTCGGCGCCTCGGATCAGGGCTTCGGCTTCACCCTTGGACCGGGGCAGAATGTCGTTGGCGTACCCTTCCGCCTCATTGATAAACCGGTTTTGATCTTCCCGGGCCGAAGCCACGTCGCGGAAGGCGGCTCGGACTTCCTGGGGCGGATGGACTTCCTGAAGCTGAACCACTTCCACCCGCAGGCCCGATTTGTAGCTGTCCAATATCCTCTGGAGCAGTTCGGCCGTATCGTTCTGGATGGTGAGCTTGCCGCCGGTCAGAACTTCGTCGATCTTGTTCCGGCCCACCACTTCGCGCATGGCGGCTTCGGACGCATCGCGGATGGTCTTGATGGGGTCCACCAGGTTGAACAGATAGTCTTCGGGGTCCAGGATTTTAAACTGGACGCTGAACTGAACGTCCACGATGTTTTCATCTCCGGTCAGCATCAGGGATTCATCCGGTATCGGGCGGTACTGGGCGGAAGCCCCGGGGCTGCTCATGGTCTGAAAACCGATCTCGATCCGCTGGACCTTGGTGATTTCGGGCTTCACCACGGTTTCGATGGGGAAGGGCAGGTGGTAGTGGGGACCGGGGTCCACGGTCCGGGCAAAGGCGCCGAACCGCTTGACCACGCCCGCTTCCCGGGGTCCCACGATGAAAATGCCCGAAGCCAGCCAGACCAGGGCGGCGATGATGATCAGAAGCCAAAGCCGAGGCATCCGGCCCCGCATCCGCCGGAACCCCTCGACCACCTTGTCCAAATCCGGGGGTTGAACCGGCGGCCGTTGCCGTTGCTGCCATTTTTCCCAATCCATGGGCATGAGAGACGCACCTGTTCTCGGGGAACCTTTTCGAGGGTTCCTCGGGGTCAAGGCCGGATCCGGGCGGCGATCGCCCGAGCCCGAGCCATGGTTTCTTTCAGATCGATGGTGGTAGGACGGCCTTCGTCCACCACCACCCGGCCCCCCACCAGCACCGTTCGGACCTCGCGGCCCGAGGCGGCATATACCAGATGGGACACCGGATGATACATGGGTTTCAGGTTGGGCGGACAGGCATCGACCAGGATCAGGTCCGCCAGACAACCAGGCGCGATCCGTCCGATTTGGCCCGTAAGACCCAACGCGGCGGCGCCGCCGGATATCGCCAGCCCGAGCACCTGGCCGGCGGGCAGCAGGGTGGGGTCTTTCCCAAAGGCCTTGGCCGCCAGAGCCAGTGACCGCATTTCGGCGAAAATATTGAGATTGTTGTTCGAAGCCGGGCCGTCGGTTCCCAAGGCCACCTGGACGCCCCGAGCGGTCATGGCCGCCACCGGGGCCATCCCCGAGGCGAGCTTCATGTTGCTTTCCGGGCAGGTCACCACTCGGGTTCCGGTCCGGGCCAACCGGTCGATTTCTTCATCGGTGACATGGACGGCGTGGACGGCC
Organism: Deltaproteobacteria bacterium; assembly: GCA_020056895.1. Taxonomy (GTDB): domain Bacteria; phylum Desulfobacterota; class Desulfarculia; order Adiutricales; family JAGVGV01; genus JAGVGV01. The sequence continues at coordinate 1,409 of JAGVGV010000430.1, read as the reverse complement.
AGGGTTTCCTCGTCCAAAATCCCCAGCGAATCCAAGTATTCCACGGGCCGTAAACCTTTTTCGGCCACCAGCTTTTCGACCTCGGCGGCGGTTTCGGCCACGTGTATCTGGAACAATGCGCCCTTTTCCCGGGCCATGGCCTTGGCCTGAGTAAGGGTTCTGGCCGAACAGGTGTAAGGCGCGTGGCAAAACACGGAGGGCCGGACCAGCGGGTCCCCCTGCCAGCGATCGATGAACCGGGCGGCGGCGGCCACGTTATCGGCCGGGTCCGGCACGCCGGGCGCGGGAAAATCGATCACGCCCTGGCCCGCCACGGTTCGAAGGCCGGCATCCCGGTATGCCCGGGCGGCCGCGTCTTCCAGGAAATACCCGTCCACCACGGCCGTGGCGCCGCAAAGGAGCATTTCCGCCGCTGCCAGCAGGGTGCCCCAGTACACCAGGTCGTCCGATACATGAGCCGCTTCGGCCGGAAAAATGTAGTCGTTCAGCCAAGTCATCAGGGGCAGATCATCGGCCAGACCCCGGAACAGGGTCATGGCGCCGTGAACGTGAGCGTTCACCAAGCCGGGGAGAACCATCCGGACTCGGCCGTCAATCACCCGGCCCGCTTCAAGGTCCGGCGGCAGATCGGCCATGGACCCCACGGAATGGATCCAGCCGCCCTGAACCGCCACGAAGCCCCGGTCGATGGGCTGGGCGCCGTTTTCCAGCGTCAGCACCAGGGCGTCCCGGATCAGAATATCCACCACGGATTGGGGTGGTGCTTCGGTCCGGTCCGTCGGGCCGGTCAAGGGATCGCCGGGAGCCGAAGATCGGGAAGGATTTTGGGGATCACCGCTGGGCGGCATTGGCCATTACTCGGGCAATCCCGGCCATGCGGCCGTAGATTTCTTCCAGGTCCAAGGATAAAAGCTTCCGGTTTTCCATCAGCACCCGGCCATGGACCACGCTGTGAACCACGTCGGCCCCGCCGGCGGCATAAACCAGATGGCTGACCGGGTTATAGAGCGGCGTAAGGTGCGGTTGATCCAGATTGAGTACGATCAGATCGGCGAAGCACCCCGGTTCCAGCACGCCCGTCCTGCCTCCCTGGTCCAGAACCTGGGCGCCCACTCGGGTGGCCATATCCAGCACCGTGGGCGCGTTCATGACCGTGGAATCGATCCGGGCCACCTTGTGCAGCTTGGCCGCGTTGTCCATTTCGCCGAACATATCCAGGTTGTTGTTCGAGGCCGGCCCGTCGGTGCCCAAGCCCACGGCCACGCCGGCGGCGATGAGTTCCGGGGCCGGGGCCACGCCCGAGGCCAGTTTCATGTTGCTGCCCGGGTTGTGGGCCACTTTCGCGCCCCGATCGGCCAGCAGCCGGATTTCTTCGTCGTCCAACACCACGCAGGAGATCGGCGACTTCG
>JAGVGV010000490.1 GCA_020056895.1 Deltaproteobacteria bacterium | reverse complement strand
GATGAGGGTGAAATCCACCGATACGCCCGTGGCCATGGGGATCAGGCCCAACAGGGTGGTGATGGCGGTCAGCATCACCGGCCGGAACCGGACCAGCCCCGTGGTTTCCAGAGCGAGCCGGGGAGGAATTCCCCGGGCCAGAAGCTGCATATAATAATCGATCAGCACGATGGCGTTGTTGACCACCACCCCCGCCAGGCTGATGACCCCAATGCCGGTCATGATGACGCCGAAGGGCGTCCGGGTAATGACCAGCCCCAAAAACACGCCGATCAGGGACAACAGCACCGACGTCATCACAATGCCGGGGTATACCACGGAATCGAACTGGGTCATGAGGATCAACATGATAATGAACAAGGCGGCCAGGAAGGCTTTGCTCAGGAAGGCCTGAGCATTCTCCTGTTCCTGCTGTTCGCCGGTAAACCGGTACCCGTATCCGGAGGGCCAGGACATGGCGCCTAGCCGTCCGGTGAGTTCCTTGATGATGTCGTTGGCGTTCCGGTCCGTGTTCCGGCCCGAAATCACGAACACCCGTTTTTGGTCCTTGCGGTTGATGGCGCCCATGCCCGTGGTCAGGTGGAAGGTGGCCAGGCTGGTGATGGGAATGGGTTCGCCGTTCGATCCGGAAACGGTCAGCCGTTTCAGGCTTTCCAGGGATTGGCGGTCCTTTTCCGGCAAACGGGCGATGATGTCGTATTCGTCCTTGCCTTCCCGGAACGACCCCACCCGGCTGCCGTTGATGGCCGTTTTCACCGTGTACGCAATGGTATATGTGTCCAGGCCCATCAAGGCCGCTTTTTCCTTGTCCACGTCCACCCGGATTTCCGGCCGGCCGCTGGTGTAATTGTCCTTCAGGTCGGTCAGGCCCTCCACTTGTTCCATGACGCCGTGAATCCGCTGGACCAAGTCGCCCAAAACATCCATTTCCGTTCCATATATTTCCAGATTCACCGGTTCGCCGGTGGGGGGGCCGTGCCGCTCGGCATCCACGGTCACTTCCGCGCCCTTAATCGTGCTCAGCACTTTTTGCCGCACTTCGTTGATAACTTCGGGCGAAGGCCGGGATCGTTCGTTGAAGTTCTTGAAATCCAGAGCCACCAAAGCGGTGTGGGTGCCGGATTCGCCTCCGGAAAAACCGCCTCCGCCGCTGGACCCCAGGTTGGTGATGACGTACTGTACGTCCGGATACCCCTGAACGATCTCTTCGATTTGGTGGACCAGCCGGTCGGTGGCGTCCAGATTGGCGCCGATGGGCGCCTTGATCGATATTTCCGCCCGCCGGGCGTCGGCCTGAGGGAAAAATTCCTTGCCGTGGCCGAACCGGACGAAGAGGGCGATGGACCCGAAGAAGAGGACGATGGATAAGAAAACCACCAGCCACCGGTGGTTCAGGGCCGCCTGGAGCAGCCGGTGGTACCACCGCATCAGCCAGGGCAGGGGGGTGGCGAAGGGGTTTTCCGGATCATACCCTTGGGGTTTCCGTTTGGCCGTTTGATACCGCGCCGAAAGCACCGGGTTGATGACCAGGGCCACGAAGAGCGACGCGGTTAAAGTCATGATGAGGGTCATGGGCAGGTACTTCATGAATTCGCCCATGATTCCGGGCCAGAACAGCATGGGCAGAAAGGCGCCCAAGGTGGTCAGCGTGGAGGTGATGACCGGCCAGGCGACCTCGTTGGTGCCTTTCCGGGCGGCTTCCCAGCGGGTGGCGCCTTCCTGCATGTGCCGGTAAATGTTCTCCACGATCACGATGCCGTTGTCCACCAGCATGCCCAGGGCCAGGATCAACGAAAACAGAACCACCTGGTTGAGTGATACGCCGAAGGCGGACAGCAAGGCGAAGGCGATGAACATGGAATAGGGAATGGCCAGGGAAATGAAAAAGGCGGACCGGGCGCTGACGAACACGAAAATCACGGCCAGAACCAGCACCAGGCCGGAATAAATGTTGTTTTCCAGGTCCTTGATCATCAGGCGGACGTCTTCGGACTGGTCCGAAGTGAGGCTCACCTTCAAGTCCGGGGGCATTTGAGGAGCCATTTCCTTCACGATCCGCTTCACTTCGTCGGCCACGGCCACGATGTTTTCGCCCGACCGTTTTTTGATGCCCAGGGTCACGCTCTGCTGGCCGTTGATCCGGCTGCGGGTTTTGGGGTCCTTGTAGGAATCCTCGATCCGGCCTACGTCCTTGAGGTACACGGGCTTGCCATCCCGGACAAAAGCCACGATGCTGAAAATTTCGGCCGGGTGTTTGTAATCTTCGGGTACACGGACGGAATACCGGCCGTCGCCGATGTCCATGGACCCGCCGGGCATGTTCACGTTGCCCTTGTTCACCGCGTTGATCAGACTGCTGAAGGGCATGTTATACGCGCCCACCCGGTCCAGATCGAATTCCACGTGGATTTCCCGTTCCAATCCGCCGGAAAGCTCCACTTCCAAAACGCCGGGCACGGATTCGATCCGGTCTTCGTACATTTCCGCGAAGCTTTTGAGCCTTCTAAGACTGTAGGGCCCGGAAACGATAACCCGGATGATGGGAAAATCCTGGAAATTGACTTCCTTCACCACCGGATCGTCCTGCAGGTCCTGCGGCAGTTCACCCTTGGCCTCGTCAACTTTGTCTTTGACCTTCCTCAGGGCGTCTTCCATATCCACGTTGGGCAGGAACTTGACCGCCACCACGCTGATGCCTTCGGCGGAGGTCGAGGTGAGTTCTTCGGTGTCGGCCAGGCCTTTGAGCTTTCGTTCAATGGGGATGGAGATCAGGGATTCCATGTCCGACGGCGACACGCCTTCGTACGTGGTGGTGACGAAAATGTAGGGGATGGTGATATCGGGAAACGATTCCCGGGGGAGCGCCATATAGCTGCCGATCCCGGTGATGACCAGGATGACGAGCAGCGACAGAACCGTGGTTTGGCGCTTCAGGGCGGATTCGTTGACGATCATTGGATATCGACCCGGGTCCCTTCCTGGACTTCTTTCTGGCCGGTGACGATCAACTGATCTCCCGGCTGAAGCCCCTTGGTGATCTGGACGCGGTCGAGTTCGATGACGCCGATCTCCACCGGCCGGGCCTTGGCCACGCCGTTTTCAACGACGTACAACAGCCGTTCGCCGTTCTGGTCCACCAGGGCGAAAAGCGGGGCCGCCAGGGCGTCGGGGATGGTTCGTTTCAGGAAAAACACGCGGGCGATCATACCCGGCCGGATGGTCCGATCGGTATTGTCCACCAGCACCTTCACGGCGAAGGTCCGGGTGGCGGTATCGGCCTTGTACGCCACGCTGTCCACCACGCCCACGGCCTGGTGGTCGGGCAGGGCGTCCACTCGGACCAGAGCCTGGGCTCCGGGCGCGAGATACCGGACATCCATTTCCGGTACGTTGACTCCGATCTCGATCCGGTCCACGTTCACCATATCCATCACTTTGCCGCCCCGGGCCACGAATTCTCCCGGGTCCACGTACACCTTGTTGACCACGGCGTCGATGGGGGTATGAATGAACCCCAGATCGTATTTCGCCTTGGCCTGCCGGACCAGCCCTTGCTGAACGGTCAGTTCGGTCCGGGCCTGGTCCAGTTCTTCCTGGGAAATGATCTTCCGTTGGAACAATACTTTACGGCGCTGGAAAAGTTCTTCGGCCAGCCGGGTGGACGCTTGGGCATTGTCCAACGCCGCCTTCAGGGCGCTTACGTCCACTTTGGCGACCAGATCACCGGTTTTCACCTGGTCCCCTTCCTTGGGGCCCACCCATTCCACTCGGCCGTCCTGATCCGCGGCCAGGGCCACATCCTTATGGGGCCGGGTTTCGCCGGGCAGCACCAGGGCATCCCGGATCGCCGTGGGCGCCACCAATTGAACCCCCACCCGGACGATCTTGGCTTCCGGTTCGGTCTTGGCTTTGGGTCCGGGTTGAGCTTCCGGAGCCTTGGGGCTGGTTTCCTTTTTTTCCCGGGCGTTCGCCGGGGGCTGGGAGTCGCCGCAGGCGGCCGGGGCCAGCCCCAGCAGAACCGCCATCAACCCGATCAGGAGGGAACGAAAAATCCTCTTCATGACACCACTTTCTGAATGGAGAGGCCGTCGAAGGCCAGACGAAGCATCCGGCCGGGAAGGTCCTGGGAATAATCCTGGATTTCAGCGATCTGATCCATGATGAGATGATGGATCACGGAATGGATCAAGTGCACCGCGCCGTCCAAATCCACGGCGGCCAGTTCCCCTCGATCCCGGCCCTTTTCGCATACAATCCGGATGGCGTCCATGGTCCGGTTCCGAAAACCGGTGATGTCCACGGATGGCGCCTCACGGTCCGGACCGAAGACCAAGCCGTGGAAAATCCGGACCACGCTCCGGTTTTCCTTCACGCTCCGCAAAACGTCATTAAAAAGGCCCAAAATATTGTCAAACAGGGCGCCGGTCCGGGCCACGGCGTTTTCCAGCACCACGATCTGGTGCTCTCTGGCCATATCGGCGATGGTTCGGAACAGCCCGTCCTTGCTGCCGAAATAGTAATACAAAACAGGTTTGGTCACCCCCGCCCGGGCCACGATTTCCCGAACGCTGGTGGCGGCATACCCGTTTTGAGCGAACAATTCCACGGCCGCCGTGAGCACTCGGTCGCGGGCGCCCCGATCATCGGGGCCCATGGAGACGGTCCGGCCCAAGGCGGCACCCCCCACGAGAATATCCGGGGATTAGTACCATATCGGGGGTTCCGGTTCAAGGGAAAACTACCTACCGTTAGGTACTTAGTCCCATGAAACACACGGATGCCTAGACCGCCTCGACCACCTCCCAGTGCCAATCAAAACCCGGACCGGCCGGCGTGAACTCCAAATACCTGGTGGGTCCCCGGTTGGGCCCCGGCTGGTCCTGTTCCCGCCAGATTCGAAGCACGATGGCCGGAGTCAACGTGGATTCACCCTCCGGCACGCGCCACTCTTCCCGTTCCTCGATTACCTTCCAAACAAGGCCGGTGGATCGTTCCCGGATCCGCCAACCCACTCGGGGTAGCCCCTGGCTGTCCCGGTGCCGCCGGAAGGGCCTGACATGGCCCGGAGACCGGCTGAGCCCCCGGTCTCCCCACCAGCCTATACCCAGGGCGCCCAAGGGCGCCGTGACCAGGATGGACAGCACGGCCACGGCCAGCATCACCTCGCCGCCCGCCAGACCCAGGGCCAGAGGCAGCGGGCCCAGAGCCGCCTGGACCGTGGCTTTGGGTACGAAAGAGATCATGGCCAGCTTTTTTTCCTTGAAGGTGAATCCGGTTCCCCACAAAGCCAACCCCACGCCCAAACTCCGGGCCGCCAACCCGGCCGCGATCACCCCCAGGCCGGCCAGTCCGGCTTTGAGCGCCACCGCGGGGTCCACTTGGGCGCCCAGGAGCACGAACAAAAGGATTTCCACCGGCCCCCAGGCTTTTTTCATGTGAACGGCCATGGTTCGGGCCGCCCCCTCCCTTTGGTGCATCAGGATGAAGCCCAAGGCCATGAGCGATAGAAGCGACGCCTGGGGCACCTTCCGGCCCAGGGCCAATTCGAGACCCACCAGGGCCAGCGCCAATCCCGCCGCCAGCAGCGTGGGCGAAAAAAACGGACGGGATGTTTTTTTAAGGAGTTGGACCAGTCCCAAGGCCGGCAGGATGCCGGCGGCCAACCCCAGAAGGAGGGACAACGGAATCCCGGTCAGGGTCCACGCCAATGATCCCCCCTGGCCCAGCACCAGGCCCTGGAGCACGCCGAACAGCATGATGGCGAACACGTTGTCCAGGGACGAAGCGGCCAGGATCAGAACCGGCAGGCCTTTGTCGAGCCCCCGGCCCTTTTCCAGAAAGTCGATCATCCGGGGAACCACCACGGCCGGGGAAACGGCGGCCAGGATCGAGCCCAGCAACGCGGCTTCAAGGGGCGGGAAGCCAAGCAGCCAGGGCGCGGCCAGGGTGACGGCCCCCACTTCCGCCAGCGTCGGCAGGATGCTCATTCTAAGTGCCGGGCCGCCTACCTGAGCCAGGGCGTCCATCTGAAGCCCCAGGCCCGCCCGGAGCAGAATGGCCACCAGGGCCAGAAGGCGGATATCGGGAAAAAGGCCCAGGAAGGAAGGGGCCAGAAGGTTCATAAGAAAGGGACCAAAGAAAATCCCGGCCGCCAGCATGCCCATAAGCGCGGGCATCCGGACCCGATCCAACAGGGCATGGGCCAGAAAACCAAGAAAGATGGCCAGGGCCAGGCTGTACAGCATGGGATGCTCCAGGCGGGAAACGCGGATGGCGCACGAAAGGGCCGGCGTTGGCGATTCAGGGAACGAGGCTTCGTTTTAACCCTTTACGTTATCAGGAAAACGCGTAACGGGTGGTCCCCCGGCTTCTTGCCCGGGTCATAATTCCTCTTCCGGCCTGAAATCCCTGCCCAGACCGGCCGGTGACGTTACCCGCCATTTTCCAATAAATTTCTGGATCAGAGGGTAACGGCGGGCCAGGTCCTGAACCCGGTCGGCCTGGCCCAGGTTTACGGCCAAAAGAGTTAAAATCATGACCGGGAAGGGGGCCACCTGGAACAGGGGCGCCGGCCAATTGGGCAGGTGATCCTGAAGATGGATGCCCGCCACCTGGAGCATGGCGAAAAAATAGGCGCCCAAGGCGGCCCGGACGGGATGCCAGCCGCCGAAGATCACGATGGCCAAGGCGATCCAGCCGGAGCCTTCGCACCCCTGAGGCCGGCCCCAGCCGGGCTTGACCGCCAGGGAAAAGGCCGCGCCGGCGATGCCCACCAAGGCCCCGCCGATCAGGGTATAGGTGACCCGGATCCGGCGGACCCTCAACCCCCGGCCAAAAGCGGCCTTGGGCGATTCCCCCACGGCTCTGAGGTTCAACCCGGCTTGGGTCCGATAGAAAAACCACCACATTCCCACAATCAGAGCCAGGCTCAGGTACACCACCGGGCTGTGACGGCCGATCAGCGGGCCAAGGAAGGGAAGGTCGCCCACCACCGGGATTTTCCAGATGGTCATTTCCGGGCCCGGCTGCCGGGAATAGGGATTGCCCAGAAAATAGGCCAGGTCCCGGCACAAAAGGGTCAGAATGAAACCCACGGCCACCTGGGACCGCGACAACCCCAGCCCCAACAGCGACAATATCCCGGCCGACGCCATGCCCACCAGCGCGGCGGCGATCACCCCCAGCCAGGGGCTGTCGCTGGACGCGGCCACGGCAAAGGCCACCATGGCCGAAAGGAGCATGGTTCCATCCAGGGAAAGATTCACCACGCCGGCCCGTTCGGTC
>JAGVGV010000070.1 GCA_020056895.1 Deltaproteobacteria bacterium | reverse complement strand
GGTGATATTCCTTTGCCGAAAGAGTGGAATAATGGTCCAGGCGGCGGATCACATCGGATACATCCCGCCAGGAATGATGTTCCACGAAGTGGTTCAGGTCCCCCACGGGGCCGTCCACCTGGAGCGCCTCGTGCACCGCCCGGTCGCCGTACGACCCATGGCCCCGGCGGAACAGGCGGACGTGCCGTTCCGGGAAAAACCCCCCATGTTTCAACCATCTGCCCCGGTAAAAAACTTTGTACGGCAGCCGGTGCCCCAACATTCCGGGGTCGGGGTTCTTGAGCATTTCCTTTATTTCTTCCGCCAGTTCGGGCGAAATCCGTTCGTCGGCGTCCAGGCTCAATATCCAATCCTTGGTGGCCAGGTCGTGGGCCGCGTTCCTTTGGCCGGTGTACCCGTCCCAGGCCCGGGTATGGACTCGTGCGCCGAATTCCCGGGCAATCGCCTCGGTCCGGTCCGTGCTGCCGGAATCCAAGACCACGATCTCGTCCGCCCAGGCCACGCGGGCCAGGCATTCGGGCAGATTGGCTTCCTCGTTCAGAGTGATGATGACCACGGACAGGGTTTCCAATCCGTCCCCCTAAAAAGTGCTCCGGCCCTTGGCGAGCTTCAGGGCCAGGTCCCAGCGGGTGTCCCGCCGTTTGACGATGAGCCGCGAAAGGGCCATCGGATCGTCGCCGGTGCGGCTTTTTCCATGCCGGATGCCGAAGCCCAAAGAATATCCCGCCTGGAGGGCCGCCCGCCGGACCCGCTCGTCGTGCCCGCCGAAGGGATAGGCCAACGCCCGGACCTCAACCCCCAAGCGGGCTTCGATTTCCCGGCGCGAACCGGCCAATTCGCCGGCCAGATCCGGGTCCGAAAGAGAGGGCAACAAAGTGTGCGTTCGGGTGTGCGACCCCACCTCCCAGCCGGCCCGGACCAAATCCGCCAGATCGGCCCAATCGGCCAGGGGGATGGCCGGTTCGCCTTTTTTTTGGTCCCAATCGTTCTGGCCGCCCACCAGGCCGGAAACCGCGAACACCACGCCGGTAAAACCATGCCGGTCCATCAGGGGCCGGGCCATCCAAAGGGTATCCCGGGCGCCGTCGTCAAAGGTGATCAAAAGGGGCCGGGGCGGAAGCGGGGTTCCTTGGGCCAGATGCCGGCCGTAATCGGCCAGGGAAATGGTCCGGCGCCCTTTTCGGGCCAGATATTCCATTTGCCGGGCGAATGCTCGTGGATGCACCCACAATTTGGGCAGTCTGGTTCCTTCGGGCCGTTCGGCCAGGTAGTGGTACATCAGGACCGGAACGCCGGGAAGATCGGGCCGCCAAAAATGGAACCGCGCGGCCAGAAATCCTCCGGCCAGAGCCGCTCCTCCCAGAATAAAAAGCGATGGGTCCAGTGGGCGCCTCCCAAGCCGCGCCTTAAAAAAAACCGGAGCGGCCATCGACGGGCATTATAGGGAAACAAGGGGAACAGAGCAACCCCGGGGGCAAGAGCGCGGTTGGTACAAAGAGGAAGCCGGACCTTGGGGGTCCGGCTTCGCGTCGAAATGGACGGGGCGTGGGTGAAGGGCGATCAGTCCTTGTTTTTTCCTCCGCCCTTGCCGCTGTTGCCGCCGCCTTTGCCGCTGTTGCCGCCGGCATTGCTCGACTTGCCGGCGCTTCCGGATTTACCCGCGGAGGCGCTCTTGCCGCTCAGGCCTTTGCCGGTTTTGTCTTTCTCCTTGCCCAGACCGTTACCCATGGCCCGGGAACCATCCGCGCTCAGACCATGGCCGGGAGCAATGCCGCCTTTGAAGTTACGCGCGGTCGGGCCGGCCAAGGCGCCTTCGGCGCCCAGAGTGGCTCCATTTTTAGCCAATTTGCCGGCCTTGTAGTGGCCCATGCCCAAGGACCCGGGGTGCAGGCCCAATTCGTGAGCAATCTGGCCCCAACCCAGGCCGTCTTCGCGCATCTGGGCAATCTCGTCCGCCCGGGCGCCCACGGCTTCGGCCACCATGCCGTCAATGGCTTCCTGGGCCGCTTCCAAGGCTTCTTCGGCGGCTTCGATCTGCTCGGGCGTGGCGTTGGGATCGTTCTTCACGTTGGCCAGGTTCGTTTCGGCCGTTTGGAGGCTTTCCTGAGCTTCGGTCATGCCTTCAATGGTGGAGGGGTCCACCGAAGCCCGGGCCAGGTTATCGACGCGGGCATTGGTGGTGGCGTTGCCCACCGGCGCTTCTTCGCCGGTTCCTTCTCCCGCGGCGGAGGATGTTTCACCGGTTTCCGTGGTTTCCCCGGGTTCGGTATCCTGCGCCCAAACCGTCGGCGCGCCCCAAACCAGAAGCACCGCCGCCAGGAGCATCACCAGGATCGTTTGGATCGTTTTTGGAGTATGCATGGCTTTTGCCTCCCCAGTCCGCTTCCAGCGTGCCCTTATTTCGTGGTTTCGAGCACGATGGAGCTGTTGAGTTCGTAAGCTTTCGTGGTCGTCCGAACCCGTTCGGCCCGGCCGAATGTCTGAATCTGAATTCGGGCCGGATCGACGCCCGAAAAGTTTTTGGTCAGATGATCCCGGACCGCTTCGGCCCGGCCTTGAGCCAACCCCTGGTTGCCCAGGTAATAGCTCTCCACCCGGATTTTGACTTTCTTGTTGCTTTCCATCAGGTTGCCCACCACCCGGAGGGAGGTTTTGGCGTCCACGGTCAGTTCCGTGGTTTTGGGCGCGAACTGGATGTAATTCAAGGTCACCACCCGGGGCCCGATGGTGAAATTGCGGTAGGAAAAATCGCCGGCCCCGTTCAATCGATCCACCGCTTCCCGGGACAAAGACCCGTCGGGGTAATATCCCAGGTAGGTTTTGAGGGCCTGGACTTCCTCCTTGCCTCGGCCCAGCTTGCCCAAGGCGTTCGAGCGGCCGTACAGGGCTTCGGGCTGGTACGGATCGAGTTTCAGGGCCTTGTCATAGGTCTCCAGCGCCTTGGCGTATTCCTTCCGGTCGTAGTAGTTGTGGCCCAGGTACACATGCGCCGGCACGTGGGTCAGATCGATCTGGATGGCTTTTTGGTACGCGGTCCGTTCCTTGGCGTAATCTTTTACGCCCCAGTAGGCCACGCCCAGCCAGAAGTGGTTTTCGGCGGTTCCGGGATTGATTTCGGCCGCCTTTTTCAGGTGGACGAGTGCTTCCTGAGGCTTGTTCTGGCCCAGCCGGTACCGGCCCATATAAAAATGGGCCACACCGTCGTTGGGGTTTTCCTTCAGCCGTTCCTGAAAGGCTTTGGCCCCTTCATCATATTTTCGTTCGTCCAGATAGTATCCACCCTTGGCGTGGCCGGTCGCGTCGCCCAACGCGCCGCCGACCGTTTTGACCACCGAACAGGCGTGGATGCCCATCATCATACCGGCCGCCAACATCATCAGCCCCAAGGTTTGGATGGTTCGTACACCCGCGGGGACTCCTTTGGTCCGCAAGGCGGGTTCGTGAGAAGAACGCCCTTCGCGAATTTGATTCTTCATACCCGGGATATACGGCGTAGTGGATTCCATGGTCACATCCTCCTCCACTCATTTTTTGGTTTACGGGTGGTCTATGTGGGTCAAGGTACAGTTTAGACCATGAACCGGCTGAGGCAAGGGCCCACACCCCGGGATCCATTTCCGAAATCACATCCGGGAACGGCCGGGAACGGAACCGGGATCGGTTCTATTTGGGAGCGATTTCCGATTGGTAGGTTTGGGGGCCGTTCTGCATGTTCCGGCGGGTGAACCCCAGCCGTTCCATGGCCGAGGCCAGGTCTTTATTTTTGTTGATGGCTTCCAGGACGGCGGCTTCGATGTCCGCGTCGGACCGGCCAGCCTGGCGAGCCGCTTCCACGGCGCGGAACAGGAACCGCCAATCCGGGGAAAAGGCTTTTTTTGCGAGTCCTGCTTGGAGAATCCGCCGAACGGCCTCGGGCGGGAACCCCATTTGGGCCAGGAGCGCCTGGTTTTCGAGCGCCAG
>JAGVGV010000284.1 GCA_020056895.1 Deltaproteobacteria bacterium | reverse complement strand
CGGTCACCTGCCGCCCAACGAGTGCCTGGCCGCGACCGTGGCCGCCTCGGCCGCCATCTTATCCACCCCTCCGGGATCGACTCCGGACCACCAGGCGGTGGTTCTGGCCTGCCTTCTGGCTCCCATCGTGGCCCATTCGGCTTCCCATATCGAACGGCACGTCCGATGGATCAACGGCTGGCTGGTGGATCGGGCACGAGCCGGAATCGTTTCGGGCCGGCCCCGACCGTGGGCCTTAAACCTGGCCGGGCTCGGGCTCAATTTTCTGTTTTCGCTATTGTTCCTTAGCCTTTGGGTGCCTTTGGCCATTGGCGCGCTGCTCCGGTACCGGCCGATCCTGCCGCCGTTCGTCCTCCAGGCCCTTTATGCCACTTATTACCTTTGGCCTCTGGTGGGCGTGATCGCCCTGATGGGCACGATCAACGCCCGCCGGCCCCACTGGCTCTGGTTGTTCGGCTTCGGTTTGGCCCTGGTGTTGTTCGGCTTATGAAGCCTTCTCCATCCACCGACCTTTTCGCCGACCTGGCTTTCGACCCCATGGACCCGTTGGACTTGGCCCAGGTGCTGGCCATCGAGCGGGCTTCATTCCGGCGGCCCTGGACGCTGGAAGGGTTCCGGACCGAACTTAACCGGGAACCCGCCGTCTGCCGAGTGGCCCGGCGGGGGATTATGGTCCTTGGGTACGTGATTTTCTGGCTGATTCCGCCGGAAATCCATGTCCTCAACGTGGCCGTCCGGCCCGACCTGCGAGGCCGGGGCCTGGGGCGGCGGCTGGTGGACCACATGCTGGAATGGGGCCGGACCCATCAGGTGGAAGATGTATTTCTGGAAGTCCGGCCGTCCAATGAACCGGCCCGCGAGTTGTACGAAAAGGTGGGGTTCGTGACCACGGGCATCCGGCGGGGCTATTACGCCGAAGACAACGAAGACGCCCTGGTGATGACGCTCCGGCTGACGCCGGAACGCGGGGCGGCTTGACATTGGTCCAATGTCCAAGATATATTCGAAATCACTTCATTGTTACTTCCCGAGAGGAGCCTGACCTTTGAAAAAGAACGACGACATCGTGATCGTGGCCGCGTGCCGTACGCCCATCGGCGATTTCGGCGGAGCCTTCAGTTCTCTTCGCGCCCATGAACTGGGCGCCCTGGTCATCCGTGAAGTGGTTCGCCGTTCCGGCCTGGCCGACGACGCCTTTTCCGACGTCATCCTGGGCGACTGCGTCCAGCATCCATCGGAAGCCAATACCGCCCGCACGGCCATGCTCAAGGCCGGCCTCCCCTTCCATATCCCGGCCGTGACCATCCAGCGGCAGTGTTCCAGCGCCATGCAGGCCATCGCGTTCGGCGCTCAGGCCATCCGGGGCGGCGACGCCGACGTGGTGATCGCCGGCGGCACGGAATCCATGAGCAGCGCGCCGTACGTGCTGTCCCGGGTCCGTTGGGGCCAGCGGTTGGGCCATGGGGAACTGACCGACGCCATGTGGGAAATGCTGCATTCCGGCAGCGGCCATCTGGGTGAACCCTTCATCATGGGTCAAACGGCCGAAAATCTGGCCGACAAATACGGCATCAGCCGTCAGGATCAGGATGAAGTGGCCCTCCGGAGCCACCACAACGCCCAGGCGGCCATCGAAGCCGGACGGTTCCAGGACGAAATCGTGGCCGTGCCGGCGCCGGGCAAAAAGGGTGAAACCAAAATGGTTACCCAGGACGAACACGTCCGGCTCAACCTGAAAATCGAAGACCTGACCCGCCTGAAACCAGTATTCCGCAAGGATGGGACCGTGACCGCCGGCAACTCGTCCGGCCTCAACGACGGCGCCTCGGCCGTGATCCTGATGCGCCGGGACAAGGCCGATGCCTTGGGCCTGAAACCTCTGTGCGCCATCGTGGCCCAGGCGGTAGCGGGCGTCGAACCCGAACTGATGGGGTACGGCCCCGTGCCGTCCACCCAAAAGGCGCTTCAACGGGCGGGGATGGCCCTGGGGGATATCGGGCTGATCGAGGTCAACGAGGCCTTCGCCGCCCAGTATTTGTCCGTGGAACGAGGCCTGGGCCTGAACCGCGACATCACCAACGTCAACGGGTCCGGAATCGGCCTCGGGCATCCCGTGGGCTGCACCGGCGCCCGGATCATCATCAGCCTGGCCTATGAAATGGCTCGGCGGGACGTGGAACTGGGTCTGGCCACCTTGTGCGTGGGCGGCGGCATGGGCATGTCCACCATTATCCGGCGGGATTAGCGCCCCGGACTACGTAATTACTCCCATTCCCTTTAACGGCGCGGCGGGTCCGCGCCGTTTTTTATTTGCGAATCATGGATAATCAAACAAAAAAATCTTATTCTCCTCACGAGAAACGTTGCGTAGCCCGGTCGACCCGTATATATTTTGGAGACAATTCATTACGGGCGCTTGTGTTTCCATGAGGCGCTCCGGCGCAACCATGGAAGCGGTTTAACCACCGAGACGGAGGCCCCCGCGACCCGCCGCGAGGAAGACCCTACGGGTCCATGTTCCCTTTCCACGGGTATTGAACGGGGATTGGGGGCAAGCGGAATTCAAATGCAAAAGAAGTACT
>JAGVGV010000121.1 GCA_020056895.1 Deltaproteobacteria bacterium | reverse complement strand
CCCTGGATGGCCAGAAGGTTTACATCGTCCTGGATTATCGCCAAACGGCGTCCCCAGATCCGAATGCCCGAAGCGGCCCGAACATGGCCGGGGATTCCCAAGGTGGAATCGCTTCGGGTCCGATACCGAAGGGGTTTCAAATCCTGGAGCAGGGCCTTCAGGCGTCCGTCCGGACGGGCTTCGATAACGGGAAGGGCGGTCGGCATGGTCGTTCCCCGATCAGGCTGATTCGTTCTCGGGCCGGCCCCGCGGGCCTTCATTGGCACAGATGAGGCCGGTCCGTCAGGAGCTTGCGGAAATAGTCGATGGTCCGGGGCAGCCCGTCGTCCAGTTCGATGGATGGCGCCCAGTCCAGGTGTTCCTTGGCTTTGGCGATGTTGGGCTGGCGTTTCCGAGGGTCGTCGGCCGGCAGGTCCCGGAAAACGATCCGCGAACACGACCCGGTCAACCGGATTACTTTTTCCGCCAGTTCGCTGATGGTGGTTTCCTTGGGGTTGCCCAGGTTGATGGGGCCGGTCAGGTCGGCCGGCGAATTCATGAAGCGGACGAAGGCTTCGATCATGTCGTCCACGTAGCAGAACGACCGGGTCTGAGTGCCGTCGCCGAAGAGGGTGATGTTTTCGCCCCGGAGGGCCTGGACGATGAAGTTGGAAACCACCCTGCCGTCGTTGGGGTGCATGCGGGGGCCGTAGGTGTTGAAGATTCGGGCGACCTTGATCTGGAGCCTGTGCTGGCGGTGGTAATCGAAGAACAGGGTTTCGGCGCAGCGTTTGCCTTCGTCGTAGCACGACCGGATGCCGATGGGGTTCACGTTGCCCCAGTATTCCTCGGGCTGAGGATGAACCTCGGGGTCGCCGTATACTTCGCTGGTCGAGGCCTGGAAAATTCTGGCCTTGGTGCGTTTGGCCAGCCCCAACAGGTTGATGGCGCCGTGAACGCTGGTTTTGGTGGTTTGAACGGGATCGAACTGGTAATGGACGGGTGAAGCCGGGCAGGCCAGGTTGTAGATCTGGTCCATCTCGACATACAACGGAAAGGTTACGTCGTGGCGCATGAATTCGAAATGGGGGTGGGTGAGCATGGGCGCGATGTGGTCCTTGGCTCCGGTGAAAAAGTTATCCACGCACAAAACGTCCGAACCATCGGCCAACAGCCGCTCGCACAGGTGGGACCCCAGAAAACCGGCTCCCCCGGTCACCAATACCCTTGGGCGTAAATGCACGGCGAATCTCCTGATGGAAGGTGTGTTCCCCGGACCGGCGAGGAGCCGTTCCACTTGAAAGCATACGTCAACGGGCGGGAAGGTCAAGGGTAGAGTGGCCGATATGTTTCATCCCGGTTCATGGCCGCCCCTGTCTCCTTGAAATCCTATGGGATCGGCCTTCGCGCTTTCCGGCGGAGGCTGGATCTGGTAAGAAAGAACCTAGGCGACCCCTTTTCGTTTTAGGTGAAACGTCCCCGGGGTGAACGCATCATGACCGTGATCGGCCTTTCCGCCGGCGCCGCGGGCCGTACGGGCAACGTGGACCGGATGGTTCAATGGGTCCTGGAGCGATGGGGTGAACCATCCCAGTTCGTGAAGCTGACCGACCTTTCCTATTCGGGCTGCCGGGGGTGCGCCGAGCTTTGCCGGGGGGCCGGAATCTGCCCGTTGAAAGATGATCTGGAACCTTTATGGGAACGGATCGAGGCTGCTTCGGCCGTGGTGATCGGCAGCCCGGTCCGGTTCGACCGGCTGGCCACTCAGGTGGTGGCTCTAGTGGAACGCTTTTTCGGCTTCCGGCACCGGCCGTCGGCCCTGGTGGGCAAACCTTTTTTGCTGGTCACGTCCGGCGCCCGGCCCACCCGGGGGCTCGATACGCAGTTGTATGAATACCTGAAATACTACGACGCCCCGATCCGGGCCGTGGTGCATTTCGCTTCGGGACAGCCCCCGTGCTCCGGATGCCGCGAACACCCCCTTTGCCGCCTGGGTGCGGACCCCCGGCCGGCCGGGTCGGGTACGCCCAAATCCGGCCGGGTCGATGACGATCCCCTGGTCCTGGCGCGGCTCCGGGCCGCCGCCGAAAAATTCAAATGACCTCCTTGGAGGCCCCTTATGCTGATTATACCGCCCAGCCATGAAATACTGTATCTGCCCGACCCCGAGGAACTCCTTTCGAATCTCGAACGGGCCGGCCGGACCTGTTATAAATCCGAAGACCGGATCACCCCCGGGTCGGCTCGGAAATTCGTGGCCACGATCCTGAAAAGCGGCCACCACAGCGTCATCGAGCATGCCGTCATCACCGTTCGGTTCATCTGCGACCGGGGGGTGACGCATGAACTGGTCCGCCACCGCCTGGCCGCGTACAGCCAGGAAAGCACCCGGTACGCCAATTATTCCCACGACCGCTTCGGCCGCGAAATCACCGTGATCCGCCCGCTTTTCTGGGCCGAGGATTCCCCTCAGTACCGCGTGTGGGCCCAGGCCATGAATCAGGCCGAAGCCGCGTACCTGGCCTTGATCGATCAGGGCGCCCGGCCGGAACAGGCCCGGAGCGTTCTGCCCAACAGCCTGAAAACGGAAATCGTGATGACCGCCAACCTTCGCGAATGGCGGCATGTGTTTTCCCTTCGCTGTTCGCCCGCCGCTCATCCCCAGATCCGGGAAATCATGTTCCCCCTGCTGAAGGAACTCCATGAACGGGCGCCGGTGATTTTCGACGACCTGTACGAACGGTTCCTGGGGTCCGAAGGGGGAACCGAAGGCCCCGTGGTTCAAACCGAACCTCAACAAAACTGATCCCGGAAAAAAGTCCGAAAGCAGCCGACATGGTTTCCCCCCCTTCGTCTTCGCCCGCGCCCTCCAAATGGGGGGCCATGCTGGCCGTGGGCTCCAGCATTTTCATGGGCACGCTGGACGTGAACATCGTCAGCGTGAGCCTGCCCACCCTGGTCCAGGACCTGGGCGCCCGGTTTTCCACCATCCAGTGGGTGATCCTGGCCTATATCCTGGCCCTCGCGTCGCTGACCCTTAATTTTGGGCGGCTGGGGGACATGTGGGGCCGGAAAAAACTGTTCATGCTGGGCTTGGGCGTTTTTATCCTGGGGTCTCTTTGTTGCGGCCTGGCTCCCGGGATCGGCTGGCTGATCGCCGCCCGGGCGCTTCAAGGCACGGGCGCGGCCATGACTCAGGCTCTGGGCGTGGCCATCATCACCGAAGCCTTTCCGGCCACGGAACGGGGAAAAGCCCTGGGCATCATGGGCAGCGTGGTCTCGGTGGGGCTGGCTTTGGGGCCCGCCCTGGGCGGAGTGTTGATCGCCGCCTTTGGCTGGCGGAGCGTATTTCTGGTGAATCTGCCGGTGGGCGTGTTCGGCATCTGGGCCGCTTTGCGGTTCGTTCCCGTTTCAGCCCCCCGGACCGGGCAGACTTTCGATCTTTGGGGAGCGGGCGTTCTTTTGGGCACGCTGGGGCTGTACGCCATGGGCATGACCTTGGGGCAGACCCAAGGGTTTTCCCAAGGGCCTTTGCTTTTGATCGCCGGCGCGGGGCTGGGGCTGGGGCTCTTGATTCTGGTGGAACGAAATGTGGCGCAGCCCACCGTAGACCTGGGGCTCTTCAAAAACCCGCTGTTCAGCATGAATCT
>JAGVGV010000410.1 GCA_020056895.1 Deltaproteobacteria bacterium | reverse complement strand
GGCCAAGGACCGGACCTTGGAAGGTCTGGCCCAGGAACTGAGAAAAGCCAAGGCCCGGCTGGACGAATGCCAGAACGCCTCGCCTCAGGAACCCCCGCCGGACCCATCATCCGCGGGCCAGGGGGACGTGCGGATCAACATCCGGAACAAGGCCACTCGAACGCTTTTCGACGGCCGGGTGGTGATCGCCTGCCTGGAGATCGACCCGGATCGGAGAAAAGCATTGATTCAGATCAACAAGGTGGGCGAGGGGGCTCCGGTCCGGAGGGAAATGGTGCTGGGGCACAGCCTGCCGCTGATCATGGGCGACGTTGGGTACGCCCTGATTCTGGAACGGGTCCAGGCCTCGTTCATCACCCTCCAGGTGGTTCAGCGGTGAAGGAATTTTCCTTGTCCGACGATCTGGCGGCCATACTGGACCGGCTTCAATCGGCCCATGCCGAACCCCGCGGCCGGATCGATCCGCCCTTTCTGTATCTGGACCCCGAAGCGGTGCTCCATCTGTTTCAAAGCCTGACCGGGCTGGATCGGCCGCCTCGGATCCAAACGGGTTGGAGCCCGAAAAACGGCCCCGCTTCCGGGGGCTTCGCGGCCGTACCCGATCCCGAAGCCGGACCGCCGCTTCAAGCCCTGTATCAGGCCATGAGCCCTTTGTTGGACCAGAGGATTCCTATGGCCCGGACCGCCGAAGACCTGAACGGAAGGGAAGGGCAATGGGTCCGGCTTTCCGGACGGCTTCAAACCACTCGTTTTCCGGACGGCCGCCTGAACCTGGCCATTGGTCTGCCCGGGATTTGGGGCTTGCTGTTCTACCACCCCGGCCATTTCCACACCCTAACCCGGCCGCTCCTGGGCGAAGACCGGTTCCACGCCCTCGGAACCCGGGTGGAGGCCCTGGTGTACGTCCAGGGACCCATTCAGCGGGTCATTTTCTATCATCAGACCTACGGCGACAACCAGGAGCATGACTGGCTGCCGCTTTCGCCGGTGGTGATTCGTCCCCGACCGGCGGGTTCGGAGGCCGATGAGCCGGCCGACGACCCCATGAACCACGATCTGCTCACTCTGTTGGAATGATCCCATGACCGCCCTTGTTGTTTATTTTCTGCTCGCGGTGTTGTCGTCCTTCGTCTGTTCCTTATCCGAAGCGGTGCTGCTTTCCATTTCCCACGCCCATGTGGCGTTGCTGATCCAGTCCAACCGGCCCAGCGGCCGGATTCTGGCCCGGTTCAAAGAGCGGATCGATCATCCTTTGTCGGCCATTTTAACCATCAACACGGTGGCCAATACGATGGGCGCCACCGCCGTGGGCGCCCAGACCCTTCAGGTTTTCGGGAACCAGGCCGTGGCGCTGGCTTCGGGGATCATGACTCTGGTCATCCTGATTTTTTCCGAAATCACGCCCAAAACCCTGGGTTCGGTATACTGCAAGCAACTGGCGCCTCTAACCGCGTATGTGATCCAAACCCTGATCTGGATTACCTATCCCCTGGTGATCATATTTCGGGCCTGGAGCCGCATGTTGTCGCCGGACGAGCCCCAGGCCAAGGTCACCCGGGAAGAAGTGGGCATTGCCGCGGATATGGGGCAGGAAGAAGGCCAGATTCATGACCGCGAGCGCCGGATTATCCATAACCTTCTTGAATTGCACAAAATCCCCGTCCGTAACGTCATGACCCCCCGAACCGTGATTTTTGCCTTGCCTCAAACCGAAACCGTTGGCGAAGCCGTAACCAACCATTCCCAACTGCGGTATTCCCGAATCCCCGTTTTTGGCAAAGACCTCGATGACATCACCGGCCTGGTGCGCCGGTTCCAGATCAGCCAGGCCGTCAATCAGGACCGCGAAGACCAGGCGCTTTCGGAACTGGCCAGCCCCATGGCCGTGATTCCCGAATCGGCCAGCGTGGCCCAGGCGCTCGAGGAATTCATCACCAGACGGGAGCACATTTTTTTGGTGGTGGATGAATACGGCGGGACCGGAGGCCTGATTACCCTCGAAGATGCCGTGGAAACCCTGTTGGGCGTGGAGATCGTGGACGAACTGGATTCCGTGGAAGACCTGCAACAGCACGCCCGGCTTCAAGGCGCCCGGCTTTGGCACCCCGACGAAGAGGACGATTGACGCCCGAACACAGCGAAAAAGGATCGAAAAAGGCCGAACCGGCGGAAAATTCCACTCGGACCGGAGCAGGGGACCCGGACGGAAATATCCCCCCGATCCGGTCCGGGAACGGGATCGATCCGGGCCCTGTACCGCGAACCACCACACTGGAAGAACAGCTTCGTTTCGAAACCCTGCTTTCCCGATTGTCCGCTCAGTTCGTCAACCTTCCCTCACCCGAAGTGGACCGGGTCATCTTGAACTGGCTGGAAGAAATCTGCCGGTTTCTGGGGGCCGACCGGGGCGGCCTGCACCAGTTTTCCAAAGACGGCCAACGGTTGACCATGACCCACAGCTACGCGGTCCCGGGCGTCCATCAGGCCCCCATCCTCATCACCAGCGAAAAATTTCCGGTGTATACCGAACTGGTCCGCCTGGGGGAAGTGATCCGGATGGACCGGTCCCCGGAGGACGTTCCGCCCGGAGCCGAGGCCGAACGGCAATATGTTCTGGAAGAAGGGTCGAAATCCATGATCACCGTTCCCCTGAGGGTGGGACGGCGTATTCTGGGGGCCATGGTTTTCGGCATGATCCGGGAAGAGCGGGTCTGGTATCACGATGTGGTCCAGCGGCTAAAATTGATCGGCGAGGTGTTCGCCAATGCCCTGATGCGAAAGCGCTTCGAGGAAGACTTGTGGGAAAGCCGGGAACGTTTCCGCAAAGCCTTTGAACACACCGCCGTGGGCATGGCCATCACCGATCCCCGAAGCCGGATTCAGGAGATCAACGAGGCTTTTTGCCGGATGGTGGGCCATGCCGATGAAGAACTGCTGGACCGGGACTTCCTGAATATCACCCACCCCGAGGACCGCCCGGTCTGGCTGAAACGGATGGGCCAGGCCCTCGCGGGCGAACTGCCCTATTTTTCGATCGAAATACGATGCCTTCACCGGGAAGGCCGGGAAATCTGGTGCTACGTGAGCAGCACTCTGTTCCGGGACGCCGATGGAACGCCCCTGTATTTCGTTTCCCATGTTCAGGATATTACGGACCGGAAAAAAACGGGTGAGTTGCTTAGGGAAACCAATACCGCCCTGAAAGTGCTTTTGGATTATCGGGAAAAGGACAGGCTGGAAAAGGAAAAAGACATTCTGACCACCATCGAACACCTGGTGTTTCCCTTTCTGGACAAGCTCTCGGCCAGTCCGTTGGATGGGGAACAGCGGGCGTACGTGGAGATTTTAAGGGAGAATCTGAGGGATATTTCCGCGCCCTTCGCCCGGGGGATGCTTTCCCTGGAAAAAAAACTCACCCCCACCGAACTCCAGGTGGCCGAACTGGTCAAACGAGGCAAAACCAGCCAGGAAATCGGCCGGCTGCTCCATATGTCCGACGGCGCGGTTTTTTTCCACCGCAACAACATCCGCCAGAAACTGGGCTTGCGCCATCATCGGACGAACCTCCGGGCGTTCCTGGCCAGCCTGGAATAGGCCGCGAGGGGCTCTTTTTTACGAAGTTGAGGTCAAAATTGACGGGGCCAATGGAAGAGGGGGGAGGAGTGACCGAAGGCCATGCCCACTCCGGCGAAGCTGATCGTTTGTACTGAACCGGTCGCGGGTTGACTACCCATTTGGCGTAAAAATGTTGGGGCGAGGCATGCCCCGCCCTACGCGTGCCGTTCTGTTTGCCGCCAAACGGGTATTAAACCGCCGGCCTTGGGACCGCTTCGAAGAGCCAGTCCATTCCAAGCCGCCGGACCTTTTGGATGTCCAGGTTCAGGGCCTGATCCATGGTTTCCAACCCCGGGTCGCCCACCAGGGGTGGAGCCAACCGGCCGCCGATGATTTTCGGGGCGAAGAAGTAGAGAATTTTGTCCACGATCCGGTGAATCAGCAAGGCCGACGCCGCCACATCGGCGCCGCCTTCAATCAGCACGCTGGTCACCTGTTCCCGGCCCAGGCGGTCCATCAACAGGCTCAGGTCGATACGGCCCTGGTGAAGGGGGATGGGCCAGACGGCCACGCCCAGGCCTTCCAGCCGTGTCATCCGTTCCGGGTCCGGGTCCGGACCCGAAACCACGATGGTTCGGCCCCCCAGGTCCGGTTGGAAAACTCGGGTTGAAAGGGGCAGCGTCAGGCCGGTATCCAGCACCACCCGGAGGGGGTGGCGGACCGATTTTTTTCCGGCGAGGCGGGTGTTGAGGGTCGGGTCGTCCGCCAGCACCGTACCCCGGCCCACCAGAATGGCATCCACCTGGTTTCGAAGGCGGTGGACGTACTGTCTGGCTTTTTCCCCGGTAACCCAGCGGGAATGGCCGGTGTGGCTGGCGGTTTTGCCGTCCAGAGTGGCCGCGCTTTTCAGGATGACGAAGGGCCGGCCGGTGGTGATGTATTTATTGAAGACCTCGTTGAGTTCCCGGGCTTGGGGTTCCAGCACGCCGGTAACCACTTCGATTCCGGCGTTTTTCAGCACCTGAACTCCGCCCCCGGCAATGGGGTTGGGGTCCAACTGGCCAATGACCACCCGCCGGATTCCGGCCTCGATCACCGCCCGAGTACAGGGGCCGGTCCGGCCCTGGTGGTTGCAGGGCTC
>JAGVGV010000106.1 GCA_020056895.1 Deltaproteobacteria bacterium | reverse complement strand
GCCAAAGCAACGGCGGCCGCCTCCGACCACGGCCAGATTCACCCGTATTGGTGTTTCCGGGGTATTGGAACCCGCGGGTCTCGCCACATCGCACCCCGCTTTGTCCTATTACGATTTCCTAATTTTACCATTGAATATTTCTCCACGCCAGACCCAACCCGAAACCACAGCGTTCGAAAAAGGACTCCAACTTAAAATTATGACCTCGCCCAACTTAAAAATACCGGGTTAAGACTTTATGTTATGTGTGAATAAGGGTTGGTCGCCGCGATAAAAAGCGTTCCCATTTTATACCCATACCCGTTTTTCCAATGGATTCCGATCAAAACAACATGAGGGCATAGACGCGCTCGCCCCTTCCACCATCGATTCCGTTGTATTTCGGATATTTACAGCCTTGCCTGGGCCTCGGTGATCACCTGATTCCGGCCTTTTTCCTTGGCCAGGTACAGGGCTTTGTCGGCGCGGTTGAACAGCGCGGCGGGATCGTCATCGGGCCGGCTCTGGGCCACGCCCATGCTCAGGCCCACCCGCACGGTCAGATCGCTTTCCTTGAAAATCTTGAATTCCACGGAATAAATGCTGGTTCGAATCTTGTTGGCCACCTTGTACGAGGCTTTCAGGTCGGCTTCGGGGAGAATCAGAGCAAATTCGTCCCCTCCGTACCGGAACAAAAGGTCTTCCTTGCGCATATGCTGGCGAGTGAACCGGGAAACGTAGATCAGCGTTTTGTCTCCGGCCCGGTGCCCATAACTGTTATTAAAATTCTTGAAATGGTCGATATCGAACACCACCAGGCCGAAACGACCAAGGCGGCCGGCCCGGGTTTCTTCGATGGCTTTTCGGATATGCAGATCGTACGCCCGCCGGTTCAGAACGCCGGTCAGACCGTCCTGAAGCGAGGCCTGGCGGAACCGTTCCATCTCTTCGGTCAAGGTCTGGCTTTTCTGGGCGAAATCCTGGTACCGCTGATGGATGTCCTGCAACCGCCGTTCGACTCCTGCTTTTTCTTCCACCAGGCGTTCCAGCGTGGTCTGGTCCTCGGCTCGTTTGGCCTTGAACCGTCGCCTTATGGACTGGATTTTATCGATGACCACGGTTCGGACCTGCTCCACGCTCAGGCCTTCGTCAAACGTCCGTTCGATGGCCCGGATGTCCGTGGCCACCTCGCGTTCGAATTCGTCTTCGGTGGGCCCCAGCCGGACGGACGTGGAATCGAGATTACGCAACAGCTCTTTTTCGGTATCTTCCAGCCGGGAAATGATCTCCTGGCTGAAGCCGAACAGCTTTCTTTTTTCCTGCCGGATCTGATCCTTCAGATGAAAAATCAGATCGTGGATGTCGTGAACGAAGGGTTCGAAATCGTCCAGCGTGAATTCGTTCTGGATTCTACGAATCAGTAGTTTGGATCGTTTTTGGGTTTCCTCGTCTTCCAGAATGGCGATATCCTGGACCATCAAAACCAGGATGTCCCGAAGGTTCTCCTCGACGCCTTCCGGCGCGGCGCTCGGGGCGGCCGCTTCCCCCGAATCGTCGTCATCACCCCGGATGATGAAGTTTTTCAGGGTTTTGGACGCGGCGTCCAACCGGCTGGGCACAACTTTTTGCCGGAGCATCTGCCTGAGGCTTTTCAGTTCCCGGTCCAGGTCCGGGTGGTCGGGATTCGAGGCGATGGTGGCCAGGGTGGAAGCCAGTTGGCGGAAGGATTCTTCCATCTCCTTGAGCCGGGAATCGGCGTGCCTCAGTTCCTCGCCGATTTCCTGGTATTTCTGCTTCAGCTTTTCATAGCTGATTTCCTTGTCATCCTTAACCGTTTCCATCCCCGGTCCATGGCAGACCGTCTGGATCATATCCAGGATCGCGGCCCGTTCGGCCAGAACCTGGCTGAAGGAGGCCACGGACAACCCGCCCTTTTTCCGGCCCGCTTCGGCCAGGGCCCCCAGCACTTCGCCAGCCAGGGCGTCCAAGGCTTGTTTTTCTTTTCTATCCAGCACGTCAAACCATCCGGTCGGCCAACTGGCCGATGATCGCGTCCAGGGCCTGAGGGTGTTCGGTCTGAATCCGGCGCCGAGCCGCTTCCACCTGGGCGAAGAGACCGGGCTGAGCCATATCGGCCACGCCCAGGTACAACCCCATCCGACGGCCCAGCCGGTAATGGAGCTTCTGGTCCGGGTCCAGAGCCAGGTACCGGTCGATGGCTTCCAGCATGAAGGCCTTGTCCCGGGGAAGCTGGCCTTCCACGTCCTGCAGCAGGTTCATGGCGTGATCCGAGGCCACATAGCTGTCAATGTCGTCCAAATTTTCGATGAACCACCGGATTTCCTGAGCCGCTTCGTCATCGGACAAGGCCACGAATTCCCCTGACGCCGCTTTTTCGAACAATTCCACCCGATTGGGAATTCTTAGGGTTCTCAGGCGGATAAAATCGGGGTTCACGGCCCGAAGCACCCGGGCCGATTCCAGGGCGTGTTCGCGGGACCAAGCCCGGCCGCCCAGACCGGGCATGTAGTATTCGGACAATTCCATGCCGGCGGCCTTGATCCTGCGGCCGCCTTCAATCTGGTCCTTGGCTTTTGTCCCCTTGTTCATGTACTCCAGCACCCGGTCCGATCCGCTTTCCATGCCCACATGAATCCGGGTCAGGCCGGCCTGGCGGATCCGGGTCAGTTCCTCCACGGTCTTGCGAGCCGCGGTCTGGCTCCGGGCGTAACTGGTAATCCGGGTGATGCCGCTCACTTTTTGGTTCAAATATTCGAGCATTTCCACCAGGGCATCGGCGGCCAGGATCAGATTGTTGGCGTCCTGTAGAAACACCGCGCCGGTGCCGTTGTACAGCCAAGCCACCACGGACAAGGCCGCGTGGGACAGGTCCTGATCGAAAAACGATTGGGCCGCTTCGCGGGTGATCCGCCCTCCCTGCCCCATGTCCTGGGACCGGTCTTGGGCCAGGGCGATGATCCGGGCCACGGTATCGATATCAACCTTTACTTCGGCCACGCTCCGGCGGCTGAACGTCCGGCCTTTGTACACCGGGCAGAACTGACATTTGTTCCAGGGGCAGTTGCGGGAAAACCTCAGGAGCAGGCTGAAGGCTTCGCTGGGGGGACGGATGGGACCTTGTTCGAACGACAGATCGGTCATGAACACTCCGCGTTGGGGGCGGCGTATCGGTTTATTGGTCTTCGGGGTCTTTGTCCGCCGGCAGTGGAAACTTGAAAAAGGAAACCCCTTCCTGTTTCAGAGTTTCCTCCTCCTGCGCCGAACTGACACCCCGGATGTTCCGATGTTCGCTGACGCCATAATGCATTTTAAGGGCTTCCTTGGCAAATTCGGCGCCCACGTTTTCAAAGTTGTCGCGAATGTACCGGGCCACGGCCACCAAGGGGTTGGGGCCATCGGTCTTCGGCGCGGCTGGTTCTTCGCGGCGGCGGGCAATGCCGAAGGTGGACAGCACCCGGGTCACGTTCGGGCTGCCGCAAACCGGACAGGTGATCTGCCCCTTTCGCGACTGATCCTCGAAGCCTTCGGCGCCGTCGAACCACCCTTCGAAGCCGTGCCCTTGGGCGCATTCCAGATCGTAAGCAATCATAGATGGTTAGCGTACCATGTTACGGTTTGGGCGTCAAGTTGGGCGCCGATCCGTCCGTGCCCGGACTTTCGATCTGGGCCACGGTCCGACGGATCATATCCGCCCGGGGGCCCTGGGGGTCCAAAGCCAGGTATTCCTTCCAGGCGGCCAGGGCCTCCTGAGGTTTTTGCAGATCATGAAACAGCACCACGCCCAGGTTCAGGGCCGACGGGACATGCTTGGGATCGGCCTTCCTGGCCCGGCGGAAGTATTCCACCGCCTTTTCAGGCTGTCCGATCTTGCGGTACGAAATGCCGCAATCGGTCAGCACGTTGGGGTTTTCTCCCCCCTTGGCCAGGGCTTTGTCATAGTATTGAACCGCCCGGTCGTGCTGCTCCATATCATATGAGGCGTTGCCGGCTTCGATCAACAAGGCCACGTCATCCGGCACCACCTGAAGGCGCTTTTCCAGATCGGCCATTTTGTCTTGCATCTGTTTCATTTGTTGCGCCTGAGCCTGGGCGTCCGGCTCTTCCGAACCGGGCATGCCGGCCGGAGGGGCGGCATGGAGCCCGCCATCTTCCAGTCCCGGCGGAGTTCCTTTATACGCGGCGAATCCCAGCCCGCCCACAAACCCGGCCGCCAGGCAGACCAAAGCCAATATCAGTGCGTTTTGTTTGGACATTTCGTAAATGCCTCGATCCCGTGTAATCAAAACCAAGGTCCAGCCTATCAGCCCGGACCGCCGGCTGTCAAATGGTCCCAAACCCCTGGGTCGGTTCAGTACACGGTCTTGTTTTCCAGTTTTATCCAGGTGTCGAAGGCGATGGAGGCTTCGGGGTGTTCCAAATGGATCATGGGCAGGGACCGCTGGTCTTCGGGCCGGGCCAGTTCATCATAAAAAAATTGGTCGTCGAATCCGGCCCGGGCCGCGTCCTGAATCGAATTGGCGTAGTAAACCCGGTCCAACCGGGCCCAGTACGCGGCGCCCAAGCACATGGGGCAGGGGTACGAACTTGTATAGAGAACCGCGCCGGATAGATCGAAGGCGCCCAAATTACTGGCCGCGTCGCGAATGGCCGTGATTTCCGCGTGGGCCGTGGGGTCCAGGGTGCTGGTTACCCGGTTGTGGCCCCGGCCCACGATCCGGCCGTCCTTGACCACCACCGCGCCAAAAGGACCGGTCCCCTTTCGGACCGATTCCAGGGACAGGCGGACCGCTTCCGCCATGAAACCATCGTGTTTCATGCTGCCTTGAACCGCTTTGAAATGTAGGTTGGGAAGGGGCGGCGGGAAACCGGACCGCCCACTCCCTTCGAACCTTGGGGTTCGGATCCGGTCATCCGCCAAACGCCTTGACCAGCCACCAGATCAGACCGCCGGCGGCCACCGCGGCCGCCGAAGCCAGAATGATCTTGATCACGCTGTACGGCCGTTCCCCCTGAACCTCGCCCGTCCGGCCGTTGATGACGAACCGGAAGGCCTTGCCGCCGTACCGGTACGCGCAGATCCAAATGGGGAGCAGAATGTGCTTGAAGGTGAGGTCATTATACTGGGTGGTGGTTGAATGGATCCGCTGGTGGTCGCCGCCGATGTCCTGGCGAATCAGGCCGTCGATCACGTCTTCCATCTTTTTTTTGGCGTGTTCGAACCCCTGAGCCAGATCCACCTGGTACGCTTCGGACTGAAACCCGGCCAGATAGTCCACCTGGTACCCCACCAGATTCTGGAGGTCCCACGGTTCGAGCGCTTCGGTCTTTTCCCTGGGGAGGGACCAGGACGCCAGGACCAGAACGTCATCGAAATTTTCGTACACCATGCCCGAAACCGGCGTCCACACCGTTCGGACCACTTGGCGTTCCTTGGTCACCGAGTTGCCGTCCTCGTCCTTCTCTTCGTAGGTTTCCGTTTCGGTGTAGTCGATACCCCGCTCGCCGTCGTACCAGGTCCAGGTGTTGGCGTCGTAGGTCCAATAGGGAATGTAGATGCCTTTCAGGGACCCATCCACCTGAGCGTACCGTTTCAGATCCGAAGGCGCGAACCACAGGCCGTTGATCCAGCTTCGGTAGCTTTCCAGGCCGACTTTCTTGTCGATCTTGAACGGCAGCAGGGAACTGGGCTTGATAAGCCGCTGGGTTTCGGCTTCGGCGTGCATCTGCGAGCCGCAAAAGGCGCAGTGGCTGGTGGTCACCGTGGGGTCGAGCGTTTGCTCGGCGCCGCAGGAATCGCATTTCACGGTCTGGTTTTCCTGAACCTCGGCCGTGGTGGCCGCCTGGCTCAGAAACGCCTTGAAGTCCAGCTCCCTTATTTCCGCCTTGGACTGAGGGATTTCGTTGGCGGCGCCGCAGTATGGGCATTTGAGCGCCGCGCCGGGAGCGAATTCGAACTTGGCTCCACAGGATGAACACGGAAACTTTTTGACGGCCATAATGCCTCCCTACCCCGCTTCCAACCAGCGAACAAAACTCATGCCCAGTTGTAATCCAATGGATACCAACGAACTCAACTTGGATGAAACCGTAGGGGAGCGGCATGCCGCGCCCGAAATTACCATTGAGGGCGAGGCGTGCCTCGCCCCTACGACCATGCCCCCGATGCCAATACCCATTCGGATCCTTTTTGATCGCGACTTGGTATCAGCGCCCGCCCACGGCGCCCCTTCCACTCCGAACCCCATTCGAAAACCGTGGCTCCGGTGGTCAGGACCGAAGACACGGTTCCGGTGGATTTATCTTTAAAACAAAAGGAGCCCCGGCGGACGGGATCCTCGTTTTTGGATCAGCCGATCGGCGGCGGTCCCCCAGGAAGCGGCGGCGGCACCGCGCCGAACAACGCCCCCAGTTCGGGCACTTGGCCGGCCGGTGCCCAGGCCGCCATCCCCTGCTTCCAGACCATGGTTTCCCGAGTGATCTGCCCGCTCTGAGCATACTGCCGCATCAGGTTCATGTCGTAAGGGCCGGTCTGCTGGCCGCATACGGCCACGAAAAACTGGACCGGCGGCGCCAGAGGCGGTGGACCACCCGGTCCGGGAGCCTGTTGCTGCTGGTACCCCGGCTGGCCGCCGAAGGCCTGAGCCATCTGCTGCCCCATAGCCATGCCCATACCCATGCCCATACCCGCGCCGGCCATGCCCCCCGCGCCTGGATTCTGCGCCATATCCTTGATCGAACTGGCCGCTTCGTACCGGGCGTACGCATCCAGGTTGCCTATGGCCCGCATGGCGCCGCCCTTGTCGATGGCCCGTTCCACTTCCTCGGGGAGCCCGATATCCTGCACCTGAATATCCGTGATT
>JAGVGV010000559.1 GCA_020056895.1 Deltaproteobacteria bacterium | reverse complement strand
GCTTCCTGGGCGATGGGCGTGGCCTGCTTTCGCCCCCCACGGGCCGTTTTCCACGGCCCGGCGGCCGGGAAAAAGCCGCCCTGGTTCGAGGCATCATGGACGTTCCGCTCGACAAAGTCCTGGTTTTTCTCAAAGAAACACCGCCCTTTTCCGCGCTGCCGGACGAGGCGCTGGATCAGGTGGCCCGGCGGATGATGGTGGAATACCTGCCTCGGGGCGAAGTGTTCATCCGGGCCGGGGACAAGCCGCCCGAATTTCTTTATCTGATCTATAAAGGCGCGGCCCGCCTGTACCGGCGGGACGGTATCGAAGAAACCCTGGTGGACCTGAGGTCCGAAGGGGAAGGCGTGGGCGCGGCGGCCCTGATCGCCGGCGGTCCGGCTTCGTACAACGCGGCCGCCACCGAAGACACCATCTGCTACCTGGTCCCCCGCGATGTCTTTTTTTCCCTGTGCGACCATTGGCCCGGCTTCCGGGCCTTTTCCGAACGGATTTTAAGGCTTCAAACGGCCGGATCGCCGCCCGAAACGTCGAAAAGCCATGGCCAGGAAGCTCTGTTCACCACCCTGGCCAAGGATATCATCCGCCGGCCGCCGGTTTTTTGCCCGCCGAACCAGACCATTCAGGCCGCCGCCCGGATCATGGTCCGCGAAAAAGTGGGGTCCATGGTGGTCACGGACCATGGCGGCCGGCTTTTGGGCATTTTTACCGACGCGGACCTGAGAAGGCTGGTGGCCGATGGAGACATGTCCCCAGTCCGGACCGTGGATAGCATTATGCGGCCCCGGCCCGCCGCCGTATCCATGGAAGCCACCGGTTTCGAGGCCCTGTTGGCCATGGGCCGCCGGGGCATCCATCATCTGCCGGTGGTTCACGAAGGCCGCCTGGCGGGGGTCGTCACCCAGCACGATCTGTCTCTGCTTTCGGGCGCCAATCCCCTGGCCCTGGTCAAGGACGTGGAAACCGCTCCATCGCTGGAACAACTCAGCCAGATCCAGTACAGCGTGGACCTGTTGGTGGAAAACCTGCTGCGCCGCAACCTGGGCGCGTTGGGGATTCAAAGCGTTATCACCCTGGTCAACGATCAGTTGATGCGGCGGCTCATCGACATCAGCCGGGCCGAACTGGAAGCCCGGGGAATGACAGAACCGTCTTTGGCCTGGGCCTGGGTGGGATGCGGCAGCGCGGGCCGGAAGGAACAGATCATGCGGACGGATCACGACTGCGCCATCGTGTACGCCGATCCACCTCCGGACCGGAAAAACGAGACCCAGCGGTACTTTCTGGCCTTGGCCGAAAGCGTGATCGGCGGTCTGGAACAATGCGGCTTTCCACGGTGCCGGGAAGGCAACATGGCCAACAACCCCCGTTGGTGCCAATCGCTGGGGGTTTGGCGGGAGTATTTCAACACTTGGTTAACCGAAGCGGACCAAGGCGCGCTCCGGTCCGCCGCGCTGTTTTTCGATGGCCGGATCATCCACGGTCACGAGGAACTGACCCGGGAGATCCGGCGCCACGTCGAGGGGCGGCTTCTGGAAAATCCATCCTTTTTCCGGAATCTGGCCAAAAGCGCCCTGGCCGTGATTCCACCTTTGGGATTTTTTCGCCAGTTCGTGGTGGAAAAGAGCGGGGAACACGAAAACCGGTTGAACCTGAAAAAGTCCGGCCTGGGGCCCCTGGTGGATGCAACCCGGATTCTCACCCTCTGGCGCCTGCTGCCGCAAACCAACACCCTGGACCGGCTGATGGCCCTGGGGGAAAACGGCGTCATCGAGGCCGATCTGGCCCGGGACGCGGCCCTGGCCTTTGAATTCATGTTCATGCTCCGAGTGAAAAACTACATCGAGGGCCCTAAAATGGACCAGCTGTCCTTTGATTGGGTGCACCCCGGCCGATTGGACAAGGTCAGCCAGAAGGCGCTCAAGGAAGCCTTCCGAGTGGTGTCCCGGCTGCAGGAGGCGGTAACCGCGTGCCTGGCCTGAATCCCATCCGGAAAAGCCGCTCCTTCGGTATCGACGCGGCCGCCCCGGCCCGGCGGGTCCTGGTCCTGTTCGGGTTGGTGGTTCTTCTGGCCTCTTCTTCCTTGCCGGCTCTGGCCCGGCCGGGCGAGGATATCCTGGCCGGACTGTTACGGGACCGGCCTCTGGTTCAAAGCCTGGAAGCCGTGTTCGAAGACCTTCGCCCATTCGGTACCGAAAACGGAACTCCGGCGGCCCATGATCCATCCGTGCAGGACCCATCGGTTCAAAATCCGGCGGCCCCGCCGGCCGGGCCCGTCCGCCTGGTGGTCCACTACCGATCCCCCGAAAGCGTCCGGTTCCATTGGTCGGGTCCGGGCCGGGAAGAAATCCATCTGGCCACCGGGAATAAAACCATGTCCCTGGTAAACGGCCAGGCCGCCCCCGCGCCCTGGCCCCTCCCGTACCTTCTGGTCCGGCTGATGCTGGACAAGGATCCCGGCCCCCTTCTGGACCTGATGGTTCACGAAGGCATCGATCCCGATCGAACGGCCTCGGGCCGGCTGAAAGGCGCGAGCGTCCGGATCATCGGCGCCGCCGGCCAGGACCTGGTTCCACCCCAGGCCTGGTTCGATGACCAGGGCCGCTTGGTCCGGCTAATCCTGCCGGGCGTTCGGACCATGCCGGCCTACGACATCCAGCCCATCGAATACAAGGCAAGGGATTCGGGGCTCCAGTTCCCTTCCCGGCTGGACGTCCGCGTGGATTTCGGCCCCGTCGGCCGGTTGGATCTGGCGTCTCTGACCGTCAACCCCACGGCCACCGACCTCGAAAAAGTGAATCCGGACACCCCCGTCACTCCACCCCCGGCCCCGGAGGACGATGAACCGGACACCGGCGTTCT
>JAGVGV010000696.1 GCA_020056895.1 Deltaproteobacteria bacterium | reverse complement strand
GGCGTTGGCCCTGGCCAAGCGGGGGGCGCGGCTGGCGCTGGGCGCCCTGCCGGCGGAAGCGGGGATTTTGGATGCCTTCGCCGCTGAACTGACGCGCGATTTCGGCGTGGTGGTCCGATTGTTTCCCGTGGACCTTTCCGAACCCGATGGGCCGCATCGGCTGTACCAGGCGGTTCGGGCGGACATCGGCGACCTGGACATCCTGGTCAACAACGCCGGCGTGATCGTATACGGGGATTTTCACCGCCAATCGTGGGAAAAGCTGGACCGGCTGTTGGCCGTGAACCTTCGGGCCTATACCCGATTGATGCACCTGGCTCTGCCCGACATGACCGCTCGCGGCCGAGGCTGGATTCTGAACGTGGTCTCGGCTTCGGCCTTTTCCCCAACGCCTCATCACGCCTTGTATGGCGCCACCAAGGCGGCGGTTCAGGCCCTGAGCGATGCCGTGCGGATGGAAATCCGGGGTTCGGGCGTGGGCATCACCACCTTGAATCCGGCGTACGTGGATACGCCGCTGCTCAAAGGGGAAGGCTTTCCAAAAAAACTGCCTTGGTACCGGCTGAGCGGTCTGGCCAACGCGGCCTGGGTGGCGGAAAAAGGGCTGGACGCCATGGAAAAGGGTCGGGCGCTGTGCACTCCGGGCCTACGGAACTATTTGTCCATCGCCGTGCTGCCTCGGTTCACCCCCCGGTTTCTATTGCACGAAATCGCGTACCGCGTGCTGAAAGGATAAACGCCATGCGGGTGCTCATCACCGGCGTTTCGGGATACATCGGCGGC
Source organism: Deltaproteobacteria bacterium (assembly GCA_020056895.1). Classification (GTDB taxonomy): domain Bacteria; phylum Desulfobacterota; class Desulfarculia; order Adiutricales; family JAGVGV01; genus JAGVGV01. The sequence goes on along the minus strand of JAGVGV010000696.1, from coordinate 3,318 downwards.
CGGCTGGCCGGGCGTCTGGTCGAAATGGATTCGGTGGAGATTGTGGCCGGGGTGGACCTCCGGCCCCGGACCGGCTTGGGACCCAAATTCGTGTTCGAAAAAAAAGACGTTCGCGAATCCTTGACCGACCTGATGCGCCAGCATCGGATCGACACCCTGGTCCACGCGGCCTACGTGCTTCCTCCCATTCACGACCAGGGCCTGATGGAAGACATCAACCTGAATGGGACCCGTCGGGCGCTGTTATCGGCGGTGGAGGCGGGCGTGGGGCACGTCCTTTATACCAGTAGCGCCACGGCGTATGGCTTCCATCCGGATAACGAGAATCCGCTCACGGAAGAGAGTCCGCTGCGGGGAAATGATGATTTCACGTACAGCCGAACCAAGCGCATCCTGGAAGGGGAATTCGCCGCCTTTGGCCGGGATCATCCCGAAATCAGGTTGACCGTGGTCCGGCCCTGTTTCGTGGTTGGCCCGGGGTTCAACAACCCGCTCACGGATCACCTAAGGAAAAAAGTGGTGCCGCTGCCGAGTGAACGGGCGCCGTTTCAACTGGTGCACGAAGACGATCTGATCGAGGTCCTGGTCCGGCTGTTGGAATGGGGCCGGGGAGGGGTATTCAACGTGGCGGCGGACGGCCTGATCGACCTGGCCGAGATGGCCCGGATGCTGGGCCATACGCCGGTGAGTCTGCCCTTTGGCCTGCTGTATTTGTTGAACCAGGCGGCCTGGGGGCTCCGGTTGTCCTTCGTGACGAAGTTCCCCAGCCCGGGGTTGAATCTTTTGCGGTATTCGTGGGCGGCGTCGAACCGGAAGCTGAAGGACACGCTGGGGTATGAATTCCGGTACGATACTCGGGCCGCGTTCGCGGATTTCGTGCGGGTGGAAAAGGAACGGGGCCGGTGATGAGCGGCCTTGAAAATTTCAATTCAAATTGAAACGATGCGGTCAAAATTACATTTATATTTTCATTGTGAAATATTCACCCCGTGAGCGGAACAATCGGCTTCCTCGTATTATATTGATTTTCATGGCTTTTATTATAATGCCTCCTTTGGCACGTGGGTTGCTCTATCCCTGGCCAACGAACGTGAAACCCAACCGGGGCCTTCGGCCCCAACGACCAAAGGAGACATACCATGAAAAAGATCGCCGCCCTGCTGGCTCTTCTGGCTTTGATCGCCCTGTCCGCTCCCATGGCCATGGCCGCTGATGGAGACTTCGACATCCTGAGCACCCCCACCACTCCGGCCGAAAACGCGGCCAACTATTCCAAGGGCCGGGCCGTGGCTCACGGCGCGCCCCGAGGCCCCTGGGATCTGACGACGGCCGATGACATGGCCCGCCAGTACGAAGCGGCCACCAAGGTGCGGACCTCCAAGCCTTTCGGGCCTTATACCATCCTGAGCAAGGACGACATGGCCCGCATCTACCGCGGGGAGCAGCCGGTGGAATCCGCTTTCTAATCCGAAAACGCCACAGTCCTTCTCCAAAACCCCGCCGCTCGAGGGAACCCAAGCCCCCCGGGCGGCGGGGTTTTTGAACTTCTCAGTAATTGCTATCAACCAAAAAATGTAATTGACAACCTCTGGTTTCGTATCGCAGAATTGAAGCATTCATTGAGGGAGGATTAGCTGAATGCCCATCCCGGATTTCCAAACACTTTTTCTGCCAGTGCTTAAGTTATTTTCCGATCAACAGGAGCATTCCCGAACTGACTTCATCGAACAATTGGGGAAGGCGTTTGGTCTAAACCAGGAGGAAATGAGTGATACTCTTCCCAGCGGGCAAAAAAGATTTTCCAACCGAATTAATTGGGCGCTTTTGTATCTTACAAAATCGGGCTTATTGGAATCAACCCGGCGGGGATATCGGAAGATAACCCAAAGAGGGAAAGAGGTTATCCAATCAAATTTGCTCAGAATTGACACCAACTATTTAATGCGATTTCCCGAATTCATCAAGTTCCACCCGCCTGTAAAAAAAGTGTCAGACGAACCAACGTCGCCCAAACCTATAGAACCATTAACTCCTGAAGAGCAACTCCAAAAAGTATATCTGGAATTGCGAAACGAATTGGCTGATGAGATACTGGGGCGGTTGAAGTCTTGCCATCCTTCCTATTTCGAGAGAATTGTTATTGATGTGATTGTGAAAATGGGTTATGGCGGTTCTAGGCTGGACGCAGGCAAAGTGATCGGAAAAAGCGGCGACGGCGGCATTGACGGAATTATCAAGGAAGACAAACTGGGGCTGGATACAATCTATATTCAAGCCAAACGGTGGGATAATACCGTCGGCCGGCCGGAGATACAAAAATTCGTTGGAGCATTGACCGGCCAAAGGGCAAAAAAAGGTCTATTTATCACTACCTCAACATTTTCTAACGAAGCGATGGAATATGCTTCAAATATTGACATGAAAGTGGTTTTGATCGACGGTGAAACATTGGCTCAATACATGATCGATTACGGAGTCGGTGTTTCCGTCGCTGCCGCGTACGAAGTGAAAAGGATCGACTCGGATTACTTTTCAGATGAATGAAATACCGCGCACTGATCTAACCAACCTGATTCGTTTATATTTCGCTCGTTCCCAAGCTCTAGCTTGGGAACGCCACCGCTTCGAAGCTCTAGCTTCATGCCTTTTTCCGATTCACTCCATGCTGCGTGGAAAAGCGGTGGGAAGCTGGAGCTTCCGATCACCAGGTTCCCAAGCTAGAGCTTGGGAACCAGCATTAAAATCAAGCGGTTGAATTATACCCTCCCATTCGGTCAAATTGAGTCGCGAGCACCCTTTCCACCATCTCACCATTTGTCACCCATTTTTCCATCAACCCCACTGAAGGGGCGCCATCAGGGGAGGGCTCAGGGGAGCCGATGGGTTTTAGGATCGCCACAGGGGGAGTTCATTTCATTTTGATATGTTCAAGTCATTTTGATTGATATATTTTCAAAATGGAATCAATTTTCCAATTGAACAGAACGACAACTTATAGTAACTGTTTGTTTTTACATGATTATCTAAAAAATCTCCGGACTGGCACGCCGGTTGCTCTATCCCCAGGCAACGAACACGAAACCCAACCGGGGCCAACGCCCCCACCGAAAGAAAAGGAGATACTCCATGAAAAAGATCGTCAGCCTGATGGCTCTGCTCGCCCTGATCGCCTTTACCGCCCCGATGGCTCTGGCCGGCAGCGGCGACTTCGACATCCTGAACACCCCCACTTCCCCGGCCGAAAACGCGGCCAAGTATGCCAAGGGCCGCGACGTGGCCCACGGCTCGGCTCAGGACCCATGGGCCGCCACCACGGCC
>JAGVGV010000420.1 GCA_020056895.1 Deltaproteobacteria bacterium | reverse complement strand
GGCGATGTTCCCCGCAGCCCTGATCGGCGGCTATATCGGTCCGCAGATCGCCAAACGGGTTAGCCCGACGGTCGTCAAACGGGTGGCGGTGGTTGGCGCGGGATCGTGGGGCACGGCCCTGGCGGTGCATCTGGCTCGGAAGGGGCTGGGCGTGGACCTGTGGGTGTTTGAACCGGATGTGCTGGCCGGGATTCAGGCCGACCGCGAAAACCGGACCTTTTTACCCGGCGTGCCTCTGCCGGATGGCATCCGGCCGTCCGGGGACCTGGCCGAAGTGGTTCGGGATCAGGACGTGGTGCTTTTGGTGGTGCCGTCCCACGTGATGCGGATCGTGGCCGGCCGGTTGGCCGATCACCTGAGGCCCGGCGCTATTTTGGTAAGCGCGGCCAAGGGCGTGGAAAACGAAACGCTGATGACCATGAGCCAGGTGCTGACTCAGGTGTTGCCATCGGACCGCCCCCTGTACAAGGCCTGCCTGTCCGGCCCCAGTTTCGCCCGCGAGGTGGGGTTGGGGTTGCCGGCGGCGGTGACTGTGGCCTGTCCGGACCGGGATGCGGGGGCGTTCTTGCGCCGGGTATTTTCATCGCCTTTGATGCGGATTTATTCCAGCCAGGACATGATCGGCGCGGAACTGGGCGGGGCGCTCAAAAACGTGTACGCCTTGGGGGCCGGCATCGCCGACGGTCTGGGTTTGGGAACCAATGCCCGGGCCGCGCTGATAACGCGGGGGCTGGCGGAAATGACCCGGCTGGGGGTGCGGATGGGCGCCAATCCCTTGACCTTCATGGGCCTAGCCGGCATTGGGGACCTGGTGCTGACCTGTACCGGGGATTTGTCCCGGAACCGGACAGTGGGGTTGAAGCTGGGCCAGGGCCGGAAACTGGCGGATATTTTGGGCGAAATGAAAATGGTGGCCGAAGGCGTGAAAACCACCCGGTCGGTCCATGATCTGGCCCTTCGGGAAGGCGTGGACATGCCGTTGACCCAGCAGATTTTTCTGATCTTGTACGAAGACAAGAATCCCGGGCAGGGACTGGTGGACCTGATGGGGCGGGAATTGAAGGACGAGATCGATTGGGGGCTCCAATGATGAAAAGGTTCGTGGGGGGACCCTTTGAAAAGGGGCTCCCACGAACCTTCCCGCTGGTTCCCAGGCTCTAGCTTGGGAACATGATACCGGAAGCTCCAGCTTCCCACCTTTTTATCATTGATCCGTGAACCGGGAAGGAACACAAATGAAGCTAGAGCTTCAAAGCGGAGTGGTTCCCAAGCTCAAGCTTGGGAACCAGCCTAATAATCAGCCTGATCTTTTGGAAGTAAAGGGATCAAACCATCCCGTTCGCGTGTCTTTTTTCCACCACGCCTCCTCCCAAACTTTATAGCATGAGCCCTCCATGAACCGCGACCATCCCCTGGCCCGAGTCGCCACCCAGGCCGCCCGGCGCCTGATCCTTCCCCTATTGGGCCGCGTCCACCCCGATCAGGTCACCCGGGCCGGCCTGATCCTGGCCGCCTTCGCCGGAGCGGCGTTCCTTGTTCATCCCCTCGCCGCCGGAGTCCTGATCCTTCTTTCCGGTCTGGCCGATATGATGGACGGCCTGGCGGCCCGGAACCGGAACTTGGCCAGCCCCCAAGGGGCCTTCATGGATTCCGTATTGGATCGGTACGGCGAAGCGGCGATGCTCCTGGGCGTTTTGCTGTACTTCGGCCGTCAGCCGGGCCTGGTCGTTTGGGCCGGCCCGCTGGTCCTGCTGGCTTTTCTCGGATCGATGATGGTCAGTTATACACGGGCGCGAGGCGAATCCTTGGGCGTTCTTGTCGATGAAGGCCTGTTCGCCCGGCCCGAACGCTTGATCCTTCTGGCCGCCGCCAGCCTGCTCGATTTCCTCTGGCCGCCCGTCATCCTTTTGGGCGGCGTGGGGATTCTGGCTCTGGGCGCCAATCTGACCGCCTGGATGCGTTTCCGACGGATCCGCCGCCTGTTGGCCAACGGTGACCATCCGCCCGGTCCGTCGTCTCAGCCGGCCGGAAAAGCTTGAAAAATCATCGGGCTTCCGATAAACAAAAGAACCAATGAATGCATGACAAGGAAGACCGGCGGGCTGGGTTTGTTTTTTACCCGTCCAGCGGCCGCCATCCTTCCCGCAAAACCCCGATCCTCCATGGAGACGATTCATGCCCGACGCCAAAGCCAAGCCCGGTAAAAAGACCGTTGCAGCCGATAAGAAGCCTTCGAAGGCTGATCTGAAAAAAATGGAAAAAAAACTCGCGGCCAAGCCCCTTCTGGTCTGGGATGCTCTGAAGCCGGCCGAACTCAAGGCCTTGGAAGCCGCGGCCCAGGATTACCGCGCCTTTCTGGACGCGGCCAAAACCGAACGCGAAGCGGTCCGCGAAATCATCCGCCGGGCCGAAACCGCCGGGTTTGAACCCCTGGGCGGCAAGGGGCCCCGCTTCCATTTGACCCGCATGGGCAAGGTGGCCATGCTGTTCGCGGCCGGCCAGAAACCCATTCGCGAAGGCATGCGGCTGATCGTTTCCCATATCGACGCCCCCCGGTTGGACCTCAAGCCCAAGCCCCTGTACGAAGACGTGGACCTGGCCTTCCTGAAAACCCACTATTACGGCGGCATCAAAAAATATCAGTGGCTCTCCCGGCCCCTGGCCCTTCACGGCTTCGTGGTCAAGGACGACGGCCGCCGGGTGGACGTGGTGATCGGCGAAAACCCGGCCGATCCGGTCCTGACCATCGCCGATCTGCTGCCTCACCTGGCCCGCCAGGCGCAAGGGTCCAAAAAGGTCAGCGAAGCCTTTCCCGGCGAAAAGATGAACCTGATCGTGGGCAGCCGTCCCTTGGGCGACGACGAGACGAAAAACCGTTTCCGCCTGGCGGTGCTCGATATTCTGGATCGGAAATACGGCTTGGTGGAAGAAGACCTGATCAGCGCGGAATTCGAAACCGTGCCGGCCGGCTCGGCTCGCGACGTGGGCCTGGACGCCTCCCTGATCGGCGGGTACGGCCAGGACGACCGGATCTGCGCCTATACGTCCATGGCCGCGCTGTTGTCCCTGAAAAAACAGGACCGCCCGGCGGCGGCCCTGTTCGTGGACCGCGAAGAAACCGGCAGCGACGGCGCCACCGGAGCCAAAAGCCGCTTTATGGAATCCATGGTGGCCGAACTGATGGACCGGGCCGGGGAGCCCGTTTCCTGGGTCGCCGTCCGTCAGGCGCTCATGAACACCAAGGCCGTGTCGGCGGACGTGGAAGGCGCCCTGGACCCGGATTTTCAGGACGTGCACGAAAAAAACAACGCCGCCCGGCTGGGCTACGGCCCCTGCGTGACCCGGTACACCGGCGGCGGGGGTAAATACGGCGCCAGCGAAGCGTCCGCCGAATATATGGGCTGGCTTCGAGGCGTGTTCAACAAAGCCGGCGTGCTGTGGCAGTCCAGCCTTTTGGGAAAAATCGACGAAGGCGGGGGCGGAACCGTGGCCATGTTCCTGGCCGAACACGGCATGGACGTGGTGGATTGCGGCCCATCGCTCCTGGCCATGCATTCACCCTTCGAAATCGCGTCCAAAGCCGATCTGTTCATGACCATTCGGGCCTACGCGGCCTTTTACCAGGCCGAATAACCCAAACCGCCGACCGGAGGCAGCCCATGAAGCGTTCGATCCTTTTTTCGCTGTTTTTGCTGGCGGCGGTGTTGCTGGCCGCTATGACCCCGGCCCAAGCCGCCGACAAGGTGCAGTGGTCTGTTTTTCAGTTGACCGAAAACGCCGCCGGCCGGTTGTATCAGGTCAGCTCGGTGCTGGTTCCGGACGGCAAGAACAAAATGGGCAACTTCGAAGCCGAAAACATGTTCGATAAAAAGGGGACCACCTGCTGGTGCGAAGGGGACCCGGACGATGACGAAGGGGCTCATATCGTGCTGGAGGTGGATGAAGACACCACGTCGTTTCACATCATCAACGGCATGATTGTCAACGAAAAGCTGTTCAAATGGAACAGCCGGGTCAGCCGGTTCAAGGCCGCGCTGTACGTGGCCTTCCGGAACGCGGGTAAGGATGAAGGCGGGTCCAAGGCCTTCGACGCGGCCAAGTTCGATGACGAATCGGTTTCGATCAAAAATTCGATGATGCC
>JAGVGV010000371.1 GCA_020056895.1 Deltaproteobacteria bacterium | reverse complement strand
ACGCCGGGCTTTGAACCAAAGATTGTTTGGGATCAAGCCGGGCCGCAAGATCCCCAGCCAAGCCGCCGGTTATCGCCCGATCCGGCCGGGGCCGCCCCGACTGAACCTGCCTGAGGGTTTTCCGGGTATGCAGAAACGTGAGCTTGGGGACCAGTTCGCCCCGTACCGAAGCCAGGCCGGTATTCACCGAATCCGCTTCGGGTTTGGCCACGAAATCAAAGGCGCCCAGTTCGATGGCCTGAACCGTGATTTCCGCTCCGGCCCGAGTCAGGGAACTGAACATGATCACTTCCACGGCGGGGAATTTACGCCGAAGAACTTCGAGGGTTTTCAGGCCGTCCATGACCGGCATTTCCACGTCCAGCACCACGGCGTCGGGGTTGAACTGGGCGGTCATATCCAGAGCTTCCTGGCCGTTGCGGGCGGTGCCGACCACTTCGAAACGGGGGTCTTCACTCAAAACGGATTTGAGTACTTTTCTGAAGATCGCGGAATCATCCACGACCAAAACGGAAAGAGGGCTGGTGATCATGAATCCAACGAAAGTCCTTTCAATCCGCGAACCGGCGGCGGGCCGCCCCCGGTTCAAGAGGCTGGATCCTGGAGGCTAGTCCAGGGCCGCGTTCAGGTCCAAAAGGCTGATCAGGCCGCCTTCGATTTTGAGTACGCCGGAAAGGCAGCGGGCCTGAGTTTGGGGCATGTTGCGGGGGGCGGATTCGATCAGGGAACGGTCCGCTTCAACCACGTCGGCGATACGGTCCACCAGAATGCCCACCAACTCATCTCTAGAATTGACGATAATCACGGTTTTTGCCAGGTCTTCGGGGCGTTCGTCATAATCGAGAATTTTCCTTAAATCCACGATGGTGACGATATGGCCCCGAAGATTGGCCGCGCCGCGCACGTACGGGGCCGCGCCGGGGATGGGGGTCCAGATCAAATCGCGATTGACTTCAACAACTTGCTCCACCTCCACGCCGTACAGGTCGTGGTCCAGATGAAAGGTGACCAATTCCTGGGCCGTCTGGGAGCGGCCGGTCGGTTCGGTCATATAAAAGACCTCCGTCTTAAACGTACGGCTCCATCAGGGCATCGATCAGGGCGCCGCGATCCAGTTTGATCAAGTACTTATCCACTCCGGCGGCGATGCCGCGCTGGATGTCGTCGTCCCCGGCCAGGGAGGAAAGAGCCAATATCCTCATGCCGGCGTACTTGGGATTGGCCCGGATCTGCCGGACCATTTCAATACCGTTCATCACCGGCATTTCGATGTCGGTCAGAACGATGTCGATTTTATTTTTTTCCAGTTTTTCCAGCCCCTCGCGGCCGTTCATGGCCAACACCACCTCGAACCCGGAATCCTTAAGATAACCGGCCACCTTTTTTAGGAAGAATTCGGAATCTTCCACCAGAAGCACTTTAGGCGCGGTGGCGGGTTTTTCGGGTTTGGTCACGTCCTGGAGCCAACGAGGCTCCTCCAAGCCCACCAATTCGAAAATATCCAGGACCAGCACCGTTTTATGGTCGATGATCATGGACCCCATCACCCCGAGGCGCTGATGGGTATGGACATCGAGGTCGAAGGGGACCAGGCGTTCATCCACCAGAGTGCTGGCGCATATACCGATTTCGTGACCGGCCACTTCGAACACGATAACGAACACTTTTTGCACGGTGGGGAAGGGCGTGAGCGGCAGGTGCCGGTCGAGCATGATCAGCCGAAGGGAACTGCCCCGGTACTGGACGGACAAGTGGCCCATGGCGGTTTCGATCCGGCCGGCATCGATCCGTTCGATCCGGGCCACCAAAGGAATGGGAACGGCGAAGAGTTCCTGGGGTCCGTGGTTGAAAACCAGTACTTTTTCCATGTCCTTGCGGGCGGCCATTTCCTCTTTGGCGCGGGATTGAGCTGTTTTTTGGGCCACGTCTTTTTTCCGGCCCAGTTCCGCCTGCTGGGCCAGACCCGGCACATCCAGAATGGGGGCCACCCGGCCGTCGCCCATGATGGTGGCGCCGGCGTACGAGGGGATTTCCTTGAGGTGGCGGCCCAGGGGCTTGACCACGATTTCCTCGGTATCCTCCAATTCATCCACGATCAGGCCGTATTCCAGGTCGCCGGCGGAAAGAACCAGGATGTTGAGCGGGCTGGTGGACTGGCGGCGGTCCTGGCCGGACCGGCGGATTCGATATTGATCCGCGGCTTCGTCCGATTCACCCGCCCGGCGATCGGCGATGTTCTGGCGGCGGTCCTTCTTGAGTTCGTTGGTGATGGGATCCCGGAAAAAGCCCTCGGTTCGGAGCACTTCCCCCAGGCGGACCAGCGGCAACAGGTTGCCCCTAAGACGTAGAACCTCGGCCCCGCCGATGCGTTCGATCCGCTCCCCCACTTCGGCCGACCGGACCCGGACCAGCTCCGTCAGGTTGATCTGAGGCACCGCGTACCGTTCCCCCTTGCCCAACCGGACGATCAAGCAGGGGATGATGGCCATGGTCAGCGGCAACTTGATGCGGGTGTTCGTACCTTTGCCCTTTTCGGACTGAAGGTCCAAAATCCCGCCCAGCCTTTCCAGGTTGGACCGGACCACGTCCATGCCCACTCCTCGGCCGGAAACATCGCTCACGGTTTCCGCCGTGGATAACCCGGGTTTGAAAATCAGTTCCAAGGCCTGTTGAGCGCTCATGGTCTGGGCTTCCATGGGCGAAATAAGGCCCATCCGAAGGGCCTTGTCCTTCAACCGCGAAATGTCGATGCCCGCGCCGTCATCCCTGATTTCAATATTTACTTGGCCGGCTTCGTGGTACGCCCGGACTTCCAGGGTTCCCATTTCGGGTTTGCCCGCCGCTCTCCGAGTTTCGGGCCGCTCGATACCATGATCCATGGAATTGCGGACGATATGGACCAGCGGATCGCCCAACGCCTCGATGATGGTTTTGTCCAGCTCGACTTCCTGGCCCTCGATCTTCAGGTCCACTTTTTTGCCCAGGCTTCGGGAAAGGTCCCGGACCAGCCTGGGGAATTTGTTGAACACCCCGGCCAGTTCCTGCATGCGGGTCTGCATGATCTGGGCCTGAAGTTCCGAAGTGATCAGATCGATACGCTGGGCCACGGGGGTAAGGGACGAGGAATTGATGGTGCCGGCGGTCTGGAGCAACTGGTTGCGGCCCAGAACCAGTTCACCGGCCAAATTCATCAGGTTATCGAGCAGGGACACATTGACCCGGAGGAAATTCTGCACCACCGTGGAAGGGGTTTTAACGGCTTCCACGACCGGTCCCGGTTCGCCGTCTGGCGGTCCGTATTCGGGGGCGGATTCCCGGGGCGGTTCCTGAACCCGCGGGGGTTCCGGCGGAGCCGGAGGCTTGGGCGGCTGAACGGGTACGGCGGTCGCCTTTTTGGGCGGCGCCTGAGGTGAAGGCGCGGCCGCGACCGGAGAAGACGGAACCGAAGCAACGGAAGCCCTTGGCGTGGAGGCCGTGGGGCGTTCGGGAGTGATGGGCGGCGCGGCGGTTGCTTTTGATTCCCGGGCCGGTGGGGGTGTTGGACGGGTGGGGGGGAGAACCACCTGTTCGGGAACCGCCCGGGCCAGGGGGATGGCGGCGCCGGGTTCCAGGGATTCCAGATGATCCACGTCCTGGGCGGGGACCGCCAGGGCGCCGGCCACCATGGACGAATCGATCAGGGACGAAAACAGAACCGCCAGGGGAACGGTGGCCCGAATGGCCTCTTCGTCCACGTGGACCAGATCCAGTTCAAAAGCGGTTTCGTGCATTTCACCCAACGAAAGGATGTGGTTGACCAATTCGATGGGGGTTCGTTTTTCCACCGGAGCGTCCCGAACCAGGTCCAGCCGGAGGATATACAAGTGATGGCCCCGGCTGATGCGGTCCTGGAGCATGGCTTCATCCACCGTAAAGGTGAACCGGCCGGTGGAATCGCTTAAAAAGGTGAGTTTTTCCGGCACCAGGACCGAAGTGGCATCGGCTCCCGGTTCCAGAATCCCCGCCAGGTTCCGGACCATGGGATCGATATCGAAGGATTCGCTTTCCGCCGCGTTGATCAGCATGGTCTTCAGGAAATCATTGGCCTTGAGCATGATGTCCACGGACCCGGCATTGGGCGTAAGCTGACCCTGGCGGTACGCGTTCAGCACGTTTTCGAATACGTGGGCCAGTTCCTTAATATTATTCAGACCACAGAAACCGGTGACCCCTTTAATGGAATGAGCCGACCGAAAGATGGAATTAATCACCTCGGGGTCGATTTCCTGGGCGTTCCCTTCCAGGGCCAGAAGAAGGTTTTCCATCTGGTCGATGTGCTCGAGGCATTCGGTTACTACTTCGGCCAACAGTTCGTCGGTTTCACCCGGCATGGCTCCACCCCCCTTGGGATCTCCTATGGCAAATCGCGTTCATAATAACAGCGTGGTTCGGAGAAAACCAGGGATTTCCCTTCGTTTTCAGACCGGAGAGGTCAGAATGAAATCCAGTTTCAACACCCCGAACAGCCTCACGAAATCCTGGTTGTCCGTGGCCACTCGGAGATCCCCCCCTCGGGCTTTCAAGGTTTTCAGGCAGGCGACCACCACGCCGATGCCCATGGAGTCGATCACGGTCGCCTGGGAAAGGTCCAGGACCACGGTTTGAACTCCTTTGGAAGCCAATCCAAGGATGGTATCCCTCAGCTCACCCACCCGGCTGGCCACCACGTCAAATCGAGGCCGGACCACGGCCAAGTCGCCCGTCTGATTGATTTCGATCATTCCTTCGTTCCTCCCCTTCCAATGATCACCGTAAGGACATTGCCTTTTTCATTGTATTCGACGGACCGGGCATAGGAGTGGATGATGGTCAAGCCCCGGCCCTGAGTGCCTTGAGTTTGAATCGGCCCGACGGACCGGGCCACCCGATCGAACCCCGGACCTTGATCTTCCACCCGAATCGCCAAGCCTTCGGGAATCCGGCGCACGGAAAAGAATACCGACTGTTCTTCGTTGTACCGATGGCCGTGCCGAACCGCGTTGACCAGCGCTTCGCGAACGACCAACCGGACCGCGAACCGGTCCACGTCCACGTCCGAACGGTCCATCCATTCGATCAGCCGGGTGTCGGCTGAATCCACGGCGGCCAGGGTGGAGGGCAAACGGGCCTGGAAACCTTCCCCGCCGGCCATTTGCTTCACATCCAACCCATCCGGCTCCACGGACGCCTCCCGCCTTGAAGATTCAGGCCGCTTTTTCCAAAATCATCAGCGAAATATCATCCTGCTGAAGATGCCCCTTCCGGATCCGGACGCCCTCCCGGAGAAGCTCTTCCGCCAGATCCTCGGCGGGTGTTCGGGCGTGGCCGCGAAGAAAATCATCGATTTCCGTTTCCACGGGCCGTTGATTTTCCCCATCGGCTGGTTCAATCAAGCCATCGGAAAACAGGACGATCCTT
>JAGVGV010000124.1 GCA_020056895.1 Deltaproteobacteria bacterium | reverse complement strand
CAAATATCCACCAGACGCTTGAAATCGTGCTGGAGTTCCGACCGGGGGTCCGTGTGGTAGCTGACGAAAGTCACCTCCTGGATGCGGTCGATCTGAGTGGCGGTTTGCGGCGGCAGATCGAACAGATCGGCCAGCAGCCAGGTTTGGATCCCCTGAATGGCGCACAGGCTGATGGTATGGGCGATATCGTCGTAATGGCTGCGTATGGGCAGGGCGATGATCACCTGATCCACCGGGTTTCGGGCGACGTAATCCTGAAGATCGTGAAGATTGCCCAGATAGGGCAGATGTTCCACATTGAGGAACCGGTTTTCGTTTTCATCGAAATATCCTCGGAAACTGAACCCCAGTTCGGGCCGGCGCATCTCTTCGATCACGGCGGCGGACCGTTCGTTAAGCCCCAGAACCACCACGTTATGAAGATTCCGGCCATGCTGGCGAGCGAACCGGAGCCCCAGAAAAACAAGAATCCTAAGGAAAAAAATGACTGCCGTGGCCCAGACCCACAATTTCAAAAGAAACAATGCCTTAAGGCCTGGGACTTCGGCCGCGACCGCCAGCGCCACCACCGCCGCCAAGCCCACGAAACAGGCCAGGCTGGTCCGTCCCAGGCGCTGAATCCACCCTTCGAACCGGCGGAACCGATACATTCCGGCGGCGATGAAAACGTATCGCCAGATCGCGACCATGGCCAGGAGGACCGCGTAGTCCACCAAGGTCATCCGTGTTCGTTTTAAAACGTCCAGATTGGTCAGGTCAAACACATGGATTTCAGGGTTCAGGTAAAGAAACAAGGTCGCCACCAGGAGGATGTCCAGCACCCCCAGGAGCGTTTGGGCCAATCGGGCTTTGAACTTGGAACCGACCATGGTGGACGTCTTTAAAAAACCTGAATATTTCGTGCTTCGCCCGGGCGGTGGGCCCAGTCGTGGGGCTCGGGGGACCCGGCCGGGTTGGAGCCGCGGCGAACCGGAATCAGGGGGGGGCCAGGGGGGGCTCCCCAAAAGGTTCGCCGCATCCAGGGTTGGGGCGGACGGATCGTTCCGAAGGGCAATGTACTATGAAAACGTTCCGGCTTCAACCGGGATTCCTTTTTGGGTGTTGGTTATCCATTCAACAGGCCCCCGCACGGAGCGGGAGAAAGAAGTGGAGCCTTTTGGGGCGGCCATGGTAAGATAGCGGAGGAAAAATGGTGGGGAGGACCCGGTTTTTCACTTGGGAGCCCGCGGCATGCGTTTTTTTTCTATCAAAAAAATCCGGCGGCGAGTGGGATGGCTGGCCATCCTGCTGATGGCGTTGTTATTAAGCGCCCCCACCGCATGGGCCATCCCGTTTACGGAACGGGATTACATGTCCGAGCGGCAGCGGCTGGTCCACGGCGTGGTGGCCCGCCCCGGGGATGGGTACACCCTCAGTTTGACCGACGACCGGTTTTACGAGGAAATATCCTTCGAAATGAGCAAGCAGCGGGCTCTGTTCGTGGAAATCAGGCCTCTGACCCGGCCGGCGGGGGTCCTGATGTTGGTAACTCAACCTGGAACCCCCCGAAGCTGGCGGGCGGTATGGGGGGAAGACGACGTGGCTCAACCCATCCGTTTTTGGACGGACCATTTTTGGCGGCCCAGCGAAGCCTGCTCAGCCGTGGGATGCCCGAAAATCAAGTTTATAAGCACGCATGGGGAAGCTGAAATCATCATTATCGACATTCGGCTCCAACCGTTCAGTTATTAATCCGGAATTTGATCCATCGTTCAGGCTTCCCTGCTTTTGCACTTTTTTTCCTGACCGTTTATACTAAGGTATGGCTCCAGGGGAAGCGGGACCAAAGGGTTATTATACATGCCCTTCGGCCGGCGACCGGAATGGTCTATTCACGGGGCTCGGGATTTTACGATCGAGGTGATGGGGACACCATGAATGATCCCAGAAGAAGCATGGCGATCGATTACTCCGGCGTGGCCCGTACTTTATTGTTGACCCTGAAGGACCTATCGGGCCGGGGCATTGCCTTTTCGGTGGAAAACGTGGCCCGCGAACTGGCCGCCCAGGATCAATTGGCCGCGCATTTCGATCGGGAGGGGGCTTCCGAAGACACCCATTCTTCCCAGGAGCGGACCTACCACCGCCTGTACCAGGAAGAAACCGAACGGGCCACCGAAACTCGTGAACTCCTCAGCCGGGCGCTTCTGACCATTATGCGGTTGGTGGATTCGTCGAACCAAACCGGTCTGGCCGAGGCCATGATTCTGCTTCGATCCGCCGTTACGGAGGAAATGGACCTCAAAAAGGTCGAACACAGCCTGGGGCGGGTGAAAAACGAGATCATTCAGATTGAAATGAACCGGACCGGTGGCGGCAAACCCGCCGGTAAGCCCGAGACCAGTCCCTTCGCCGGCGTCCGAAACGCTTATCTGGAATTGATTTCCGAACTGGATCTGGAACTGGACGACGAATACCGGGAACGGGTAACGATGTTGCGGCAGAAGATCGGCCAGGCCCAAGGGTGGGACGATTTTTTCGCCCTTCGTCAGGATGTGGAAAATCTGGTCCGCCAGTACGCCGGCCAATTGTTCGACGAACGAAGGAAAGCGACCGATTTTATCGCCCAGGTCGCCGCCCGGTTGGCCGAACTGGAACAATACCTCACCGCGTCGTTAACCTGCTGGCAAAAAAACCAGGCCAACAGCGAGGAATTCACGGAGCGCATGGATGGTGAAATCCACCAGACCGCTCAGTGCGTTCAGGACGCGGACCAGTTGGAAGCGCTGAAAAAAATGGTCATGGCCAAGTTGTCGGCCATCAGCGAGGTGGTTCGGGAAAAGAACCGCCGGGACGAAGCCCTGGCCGAAGAAGCCGCTTCGGAACTGACCGGCGCCAATCAGCGGTTCGGCGGCTTGCATGATGAGATTAAGAAAGTCCAGGACGAAAACCGGTTCCTCATTCAGAAACTCAAGCACGATGCCCTGACCGGCGCGTTCAACCGTTTTGCCTACGAGGAATACCTGGCGAACGAACTGGATCGGTTCCGAAGGTACCAGCGGCCCTGCGCCCTGATCCTGTTCGATCTCGATTTTTTCAAGGAAGTCAACGATAATTTCGGCCACGCCATCGGCGACAAATGCCTCAAGGAGGTCGTGGCCGGCATCGGCCCGGTGCTCCGGAAGAATGATCTTCTGGCCCGGTACGGCGGCGACGAATTCATGATTCTGCTGCCCGAAACCGGGGCCCGGCAGGCCACGGACGTGGCGGAAAAGATCCGCCGGACCATCGCCGCCACGGATTTCAAGGTCCGCGGGCGTAAAGTGCCCCTGACCATCACCTGCGGCGTGACCGAAATCCGGGAATCGGACATCGATGGCGAAACCGTTTTCACCCGGGTGGACAAGGCGCTTTATCAGGCGAAAAAGGCCGGCCGGAACCGGGTCTGCCTTCTTTGAACATGGCCTGGAGGGTATTTCCTCGAGGCTGGCCGCTTGGCGTTTCCATTCGCTCCGGAATCTTCATGGATTTTGCCGGCCTCCGTCTATTAATCATATAGATACATATAAAAATAATTAATAGGTTCACTGGACGCGCGGGGAAGCGGTCGTCAACGGTAAACAGGCAGATATTGTTGACAAAATATACACTTAGAAGCCTTCCGGGCTGATGGCACGGGAATTGTTTGGATCCCGGCGAAACGAGGTGGCGCCATGGAACGTCGATTCGAATCGAGACGAGGATTTACGCTGACCGAAGTGATGGTGGTGGTGGGGATCGTGGCCATCCTGGCCGGGATCGCCATTCCGTCGGTCATTGGTTATCTGCCCACGTATCGGCTCAATGGAATATCCCACGAACTCATGGCCGATCTTCAGTCCGCTCGGTTGTATGCGGTGAGGAACAACGGCCGGTGCGTCCTGGAGTTTACGCCGGTGGCGTACAACGGAACCACCGGCGGCAAGTACAAGGGGTTCATGGATACCAATCGCGATTGGAAGGACAAGGATGCCGGCGGGAACAATGAAGCCATCGTCATTCCCGAAGTGACCATGCCGGCCAGCGTGACGCTGTATACCGCTCTGTTCACGGACAACGGCAACGGCCTGGGAAGTTCCAAATGGATGATCGGGTTCGATAGTTCGGGCGTGGCGTCCCGGGCGAATTCCGGCGCCTATGTTTCGGGGTACATTTTGGTACGGAACAACCGAAGCAATTTCCGGCGGCTGTATATTTCACCCGCGGGCCATGTAACCATCAAACGAAGCTCGGATGGCGCCAAATGGGAATAGGGGGAGGGGTCATGAAAAAGCGGGAAGGATTCACCATTTTGGAGGTTTTGTTCACCATCGTGATCATGACCATCGCCCTGTGGGCCCTTTCGGCGCTCCAGGCCAGTTCGATCGGGTACAACTATTCCAGCCACCAGATGACCATCGCCACCATTTTGGCTCAGGATAAAATGGAGGAACTAAGGAACATCGACTGGGCGGACGCGCAACTCGTGGACAACAACGCGGCCAATTTCACCGTGGACCAGAACGGCGACGGCACGCCGGACGATTTCAGATGGACGGTGGCCGTGGACCATACGAACGCGGACGGCGTTAGCGGCATCGCCAACCCCATCGATGAAAACGGTCAGGCGCAGCCGGCCAACCGGGCGCTGGGCGGATACAGCCGGGATTGGAACATCGCCGACAATCAGCCGACCACGTACATGAAAACCATCGCCATCCGGGTGCGGTGGGGCGCGGCCGCCAATAAATCCGTCATCATCACCTCCGTTCGGTCCCAAGGGTAGGTGCCCCATGATACACCGTGCTTCCCGCCTTTCCTCCCGGCGGCCGGGCTTTACGATTATGGAACTGATCATCGCCATGGGTATGGCGATGGTGGTTCTGGCCGGCACGATCGTGGTTTTTTCCACCAGCAACCAGGCGTACGTCAAGCAGGACCTGGTGGTGTCGGCCGAACAGAACGTTCGATCCACCATGGAGATCATGAGCCATGAACTCCGGATGGCCGGGTACATCCCCATGACTTTTTTGTCGGGTGAACCCGATGAAATCACCGCGGACGTTTCGAGCCAGGGTTGGTCCAACGGCGTTTTGGATCGGATCGAATACGCTTCGGAAACGAATTTGACCTTCGTGGCCGACACGAACGCGGACGGCATCCTGGAAACCATTACCTATGCCCTGGATGGCAATACGCTTCTGCGCAAGAGCTGGGATTGGGACAACACGGCCCGTACCTGGGTCTCCCGGACCTCGGGAACGGACGAAGTCGTGGTTCTGGCCGAGAATATTTCGTCCCTCCAGTTCGTGTACACCTTTGAAAACGGCGGCCAGGGCCAGCCCAATGAAGCCGACGCCACCACCACCAACGACCGGGACGATATTCGGGCCGTGACCATCGCTCTGACCGGCTCCACCAGAGCTCCGGTCACCGGGGATACGTACGGCAACCGGAGACTCCAGTCCTATGTTCAGATGCGGAATATGGGCCTGGAAACCTCCACTCATTGATCCGGGTTGCACCAGGGGGGGACGCGAATGAAAAAAAAGTCGATCATCCAATTCCGGAAGCGGCCGGGCATGGTGCTGATCGTGGCCCTGTTGATCATGGCCATCATGAGCATCATCGGCGCCTCGGCCATGACCACCTCCCGGATCGATATCCGGATCACCAGCAATCTGTCTCAGGACCGTCAGGCGTTCTATGCCACCGACGGCGGCATCGAACAGCCGCCCAAGTACATTAGGGCGGCCATTGACGGCGGGAGCATGCAGGCGGTCAGCGGCATCACCTTTTCCGCTGACCTTTACGACGAGATCATGGGGTATCAGGACGACGCGGGCGACCAGATCTACCCCACGGTCGTCAATCCGGATGTTTCGGTGCCCATGGCCCGCAACACCATCATCATGGACGTGGACCGGCTCAAGCAGAAACAGCTTGCCGGCAGCGGCGTGGAATTCGGTTCCGGCGCCGAGGGCGCCGGGACCGGCACTCAGGGCGGCATCGTGATTTTCTATGGCATTGACGCGTACGGCACCACCCAAGCCAATTCGGATGCCCGGGTGGATGTGTATTACCGGTACGTGCTGGGCGTGGCGGGAGGCAAATGATGGAAAAAAGAACGAATCGTCGTTGGCTTGGGCTCCTGGCCGCGCTGGCCGCCGCCCTCTGGACGTTGGCCCCCCATTCGGCCGGGGCCGCGGAACCCAACATTTCCACCTACACCAAATATCCGGTCTTTCTCAGCCAGACCGT
>JAGVGV010000229.1 GCA_020056895.1 Deltaproteobacteria bacterium | reverse complement strand
CTGGAGCGGGTTGGGAGTGAGTTTGGGGAATTGAAGCTGCCCTCCCGGCTTGACGAATCGATACGCACTTTTCCCCGGCTCTTCGCTGTTTTGAATGGGCGAAGAGTTGAAGTGAAAGAGAAAAAAAGGGTGGCCGCCAGGTCATACCCATAAAATACTTAATTATATCAAATTGTTATTTAGGAGACCGACAACGAGTTTCTTTTTCTTTCACTTCTGATTTTCCCCCGGTCCCCAGTTTCCCACACCAAACAGCGAAGAGCCAGAAAATCCGGGGGGGCGTTCGACGACCTTGAGCAGGGCCTTATGGAGGATGCGGTCTTCGGGGTGGACCTTCACCAAAAGCCTCGACTTTTCCCCGGTTTTTTTGATAAATCCAAAAAGCGGCTTCGGTTCGACCCGGGCGGCGGCCAACCGATCCCTCAGCGTCCCGATCAAGGCCATGGTATCCAAATGATGGGCCGGCCACTTGTCCTTCACTTTTATCCGTTCAGCCGCGCCCTCCAGTCGGCCCAAGGTGAGGAATGTCCGCGAACAATCATTCATTTGGTTCTCCTTTCGATCTGCCCATCCTCATCGTGCGTTTTTCCTGCCATTGCCTGGACCATCCTCTTCTTTTCGACGTCCGCGAAGGGGCCACGCCCGAAACCACCCTGAATGGGCTGCTGGGGGAAATCCTTCTGACCCGGTGTTGCCCGTTCGGCGAGGAGGCGGCCCATCGCTGTCTTGAAAGACGCCGCCTGGATTGCCCGGATTTTCCCTGCGCTCTTTCCGGCGTGTACAAACCGTCCCCCTTTCCACGCCCCATCCGCCTGCGTTTCATCCCCGAGTCCGACTCAACGGCGTTCGGCCTCGATGTGGTGCTCTGGGGCCGCCGGGCGCTCGCCCTTCGGCCGAGCTTGGCCGTGCTGGTTCATTTCATGGGCGAGACCGGGCTCCGCCTGGGGCAGGGAAGAAGCACCCGTTTCGAAGTCAGCAGGCCTGACCTTGTGTTCGACGGAACCTTGGAGCAATGGGCGGCGAGGTTGTTTCCGGAACCCTCCCGGATGGATCGGCTGCTTGTCGAATTCGTCACCCCCTTCGCCCATGAGGAAAAGATACAGGATCCGGATCGTGGCCTGGTAAAGGCGGCCATGGCCTCGGGCCCCTTCCCTCTGGCCAAGACCCTGGGCAATACGGCCAACAACCTGGTCCTGTGGCGGGCCCAGGATCAGGAGCCGGTCCACACGCCCTTGACGAGTGAGCTGAAAAACGCCGCCCAGGCCGCACGGGAAATGGTGGAGGACCTTTGTTCGCCGGACAATATACTTATTGAAAACAATCTCCTGGTTCCCCACCAGGTAGGAACTCGGGCATCGCGGAAAACCGGGGCGTTCCAGATGGACGGATTTCTGGGATACACGGTCCTGACGGGGCGGCTGGAGCCCCTCCTGCCTTGGTTGTCCGTTTGGCCGGCTTTTGGCGGCGGAGCGAAAATATCCTTCGGTTTTGGCCAGGTAAGGCTCTGGAGCGGGTTGGGAGTGAGTTTGGGGAATTGAAGCTGCCCTCCCGGCTTGACGAATCGATACGCACTTTTCCCCGGCTCCTCGCTGTTTTGAACGGGCGAAGAGTTGAAGTGAAAGAGAAAAAAAGGGTGGCCGCCAGGCCATACTCATAAAATACTTAATTATATCAAATTGTTATTTATGAGACCGACAACGAGTTTCTTTTTCTTTCACTTCTGATTTTCCCCCGGTCCCCAGTTTCCCACACCAAACAGCGAAGAGCCATAAAACTGTATTGCTTCCTCTTGAGCTGACCGCTGGTAGCTGTCCGCTGACAGCCAGGTGGTTGAAGCCCACCCGATCCCGATCCCAAACCCAAGTACCGCCCATGCCACTCAAAACGGAGCGTTCCCAAACAGGCCAAAGACGCTCTTGCGCAAATGATCGGATCGGCGCATACTGAGTGGCGTCCTCACGGAAAACGTGACACCCAATCCACAACCTTTTCTTTTGTCGCCCTGTTTTGGCCGAGCAAAAAGCCCGGGTCAAAGGCGGCCCGGATTCCTCCCTTTGGGAACGGCCTTCGGCCTTTGTTTCCCAGGAGAAATCCTTTGGGGGTGGCCATGAGAACGCACGCGGATCCCCGGACTCCCCGAAGCCGGTCCTCCGTCCGGCCCGAGATCGTTTCCAGCCAGCCCGGCCGCCCCGATCGTTCCACCCGCGAGAACCATCTCCGACTCCAGCTAAAAACCATCTTTCAGTCATCGTACGACGGCATCTGGATCATGGACGGCCAGGGGATCGTCCTCCGGCTGAATCCGGCTTCGGAGCGGATCAACGCCGTGACGTCCGAAGAGATCGTGGGCCGGCCCATCACCGAACTGGTGGACAAGGGTGTTCTGGACCGGACCGCGACCATGGAGGTTTTAGAAAAAAAACGGCCCGTGACCGTGCTCCAAAAAGCGCTTCGGACCGGTAAAAAACTCCTGGTGACCGGAACGCCGATCTTCGACCAGGCCGGCCGGATCATCTTGGTCGTCTGCAACGACCGGGACATCACCGATCTGGACGATCTTCGCCACAAACTCCTGGAAAGCGAAGCCCGAACCGAACGCTTCCAGGAGGAACTCATCCGGCGGCAGATGGAGGAACGGGCCGGTTTGCCCATCATCGGCCGATCGGCCCAGATGCGCCGGGTCCTGACCGCGGCCGGCCACGTGGCCCGTTTCAACGCCAACGTTCTTTTGAGCGGCGCCTCGGGCACGGGCAAAAGCCTTCTGGCCCGGTTCATTCATCAACTGTCCACGCGGAAAGACCAGCCCTTCGTCCGGGTGGATTGCGGGGCTCTGCCGGCCACGCTGTTCGAATCCGAGGTCTTCGGGTACGAGACCGGCGCCTTTACAGGGGCCCGGACCGGCGGAAAAATGGGGCTGTTTGAAATGGCTCAGGGCGGGACCCTTTTCCTGGACGAGATCGCCAACGTCCCCCTGTTCATCCAGCACAAACTGCTCAGATTCATAGAATCGGGCGAGATCGTGCGGGTGGGGGCCACCCGGCCCGTGACCGTGGACGCCCGACTCATCGCGGCCACGAACGTGGACCTGGAAGCCATGGTCCAGGACGGCCGGTTCCGCCAGGATTTGTTCTATCGTCTGAACGTGATCCCCCTAACCCTGCCGCCGCTCAAGGACCGGACCGACGATCTGCCCCTGTTGGTCCGTCACTTTTTATCCCAGTTCAATCAGCGGTTCGGGACCGATAAAAGCTTCAGCCCCCCCACCGTCGAAGCCCTG
>JAGVGV010000266.1 GCA_020056895.1 Deltaproteobacteria bacterium | reverse complement strand
CGCCCCGGTTTTCAAAGTTGCCGTCTTCCACCACCACCATGGGCCGGCCCTGGTTGGTGAGCTGTTGCAAAAGGGATTCCTTGACCGCCTTGAACTGGCGGGATTGGATGAACCATCCCTGGCGGTGATCGTCCTTGGCGAAGACGAAAAGTTTTTGGCGGCGGCAGAAATCTTCCGTCAAAAAGGTGTCGAGAAAGGTCAGGTCGTTGTATAACCGGCGGACCTCAAAAATTTTCTTGCGGCCCAGCCCCAGGTTTTTATCCCAGGCGTCCCGTTCGGCCAGATCGTCGCAGTCTTCCCATTCCTTGCCGAACCGGCCCTGGTTCCAACGGTCTTCGATATCGCGATAGAGTTCCACGCCCAGTTTGTAGGGGTTGAGGTGAAGGCGGGAACCGCCCAGAGTGCCCGAATGATGATCGGCATAGTCGATGACTTCGCTGGACCCCAAAACCTTTTCGGTCATGATCCGGGAATGCCAATACGTGGCCCAGCCTTCGTTCATGATCTTGGTTTGGGCCTGAGGCAAAAAGTAGTAGGCTTCTTCCCGAATGATGGACAAAACGTCCCGCTGCCAGTTCTTAAGGGGCGCGTTTTCCACCAGGAACAACAGAACGTCGGCTTCCGGGGATTCGGGGAAGCGTTTTTTTTCCATTTGTTTGGCCTTCTGTTCCTCGGCCCGGGCCTTGAGGAATTCCGGCGGGTTAATGTATTCGTCCATGTACCCCTTGCTTTTCAGTCGGCGAGGGGCTTGGCGTTCCTCGGCCTCATCATCCCCGAAAATGTCGCGGGGTTCGGCCGGATGGTCTTTGTGGCCGCATGCCGCGGAGCATCCGGTTTTTTCGCCGGGACATTCGCATTCGGCGGCCGGCCCGGCCGAGGAAGATGTGAACCCCTTGACGCCGTTACTCTTTTCATCGCTCCGCCGCCGGATAAAGGTGCCGTGGGGGTCGATCAGGTTGTCCATGGACAGGCAGCAATCGATGAAGGCTTCCACCTGGTCCACCCCGTACCGTTCCGCGTACCGCTGAATCCGGGTGGCATGGTTGGCCAGTTCGTCCACCATGTTGCGGCTGGTATGGGCGAAATAGAGGTTGTTCTTGAAAAAATCGCAGTGGGCATACACGTGGGCCATAACCAGCTTCTGGTCCACCATGTTGTTGCAGCGGAGCAAGTACGCGTAGCAGGGGTTGTTGTTGATCACCATTTCATAGATTTTGGACAGCCCATAGGTGTAGCTCTTGGACAGCTCTTCGTACTCCATGCCGAACCGCCAGTGGGGATACCGGTGGGGGAACCCGCCGTACGCGGCTACTTCGTTAATCTCTTCGTAGTCGAGCACTTCGAAGATCACCGGGAAGAAATCCAGGCCCACCGACCGGGCGTGTTTTTCGATTTCGTACTTGATCGTTTTGAGTTCCGTAGGGAACTTTAGGGGTCCCGTGGCGCGAAGCATCGGTCTTCCCCCCTTTCCGTCAGTGGCCCGTGCCCAGAAAGGACTTGAGGGCGCCGTAAATATCATCCCGGTTCTTGATCAACGCCGTGGCCACCCGGCCGTCGTATCCTTCGGCCGCCGTGCGAACCCTGGCCAGGAACTTGCCCATGCCGTACAGCCCTTCCACCTGGCCGTAGCTGAACAGATTGGACCGGTCCACAAGCTGGGCCAACAGCGCCATGGCCTGATCGTCATCGTTGTTGAAGTTGTCCCCGTCCGTGAAGTGGAAGGGGTAGATGTTGTATTCCTGAGCCGGAAAGGATTCGTCGATCAGTTTGAGGCAGGCCTCGTACGCCGACGAAATCTTGGTCCCCCCGCTTTCCTTGGTGTGGAAAAAGGTTTCGCGGTCCACTTCCCGGGCCAAAGCGTCGTGGATGATGTACCGGCGGTCCACGCCCTTGTACTGGGTGCTCAGCCAGGTATCGATCCAGAAGCTGGTCAGGCGGACCAGTTCCTTCTGGGTGTCGCCCATGGACCCGGAAACGTCCATCATGTAGATGATGACGGCGTTCGATTCGGGTTCGAAGGTGGTTTTCCAGGACCGGTACCGCTTGTCTTCCTTGACCGGCCAGACCCGGGGGTCCTGAGGATCGTACGTCCCGGAGATTATCTGGCGTTTCATGGCTTCGCGGAAGGTCCGCTTGAAATGCCGCAAGGATTCCGGCCCCGTCTTGGAAATGCCGGTGTATTTGTCCTTTTCGGCGGCGATGTTCTTTTTGCCCCGAGGTTCCACGTTGGGCAGTTCCAGTTCCTCGCCCATGATCCGCGCCAGTTCCTCGAGGGTCAGTTCCACCTCGAGCACATGCTCGCCCGGATCGGACCCGGCCTGGGGATTATCCGGAGCATTGGGATCGTACGCCACCGGGTCGCCCACGTTGCCTTCGCCCTGGCCCACGCCCTGGCCGGCCTTGCCGAAACGGAACCGGGGGATATCAAGCTGAGGCAGGGGGATGGACACCAGGTCCTTGCCTTTGCGGCCAATCAATTCCCCGTGGGACAAATACTTGCGGATTCCCGATCGCACCGCGCCTTTGACGATCTTGCGGAAACGGGCCCGGTCGACCTCGATGTGCTTGGCCATCATCATGGACCGCCCCCCTTTCCTTCTTGAGTTTCCGGCTTCGGACCGGGTTCCCTTGGGAGCCCCGGCCCGGCCTTTT
>JAGVGV010000201.1 GCA_020056895.1 Deltaproteobacteria bacterium | reverse complement strand
GCGGGACCGGCCGCGAAGCCCTGGCCGCGGCGTTGGCCGGCTATTTTCTGGTCTGCGACCGGATGAAGGACGACATCCTGTTGATTTACCAGGAATCCAGTTCCCTCCACCCGGATTCCCTGAAGTACGTTCTGGCCAACGAGGAACGGATCACGGAAATTTTCGTGGAAATCCTCCGGCGGGGGGTGACGGACGGATCGCTCCGGCCTCTGGACGATTCCGCCATCCGGCTGATGGCCGACAACATCGTGGTGCTGGGCCATATGTGGACCTTCCGGCGGTGGTCTTTGGGCCGCCGGTACTCGCTGGACCAGTACACCCGGCTGCAAACGTCCCTGATTTTAAGTGAATTGGCGCCCGAGTCCGGCTCACCACGGCTGGCCGGAACATCCATCGAACCATAAAACCATGGGGAGAAAGCCATGACCGACATCACCCAATATCATCCGGAACATCCCGTCCGGGTCGTCACCGCCACCAGCCTCTTCGACGGCCACGACGCTTCGATCAACATCATGCGCCGGATTCTCCAGGATTCGGGCGTGGAAGTGATCCATTTGGGGCACAACCGGTCGGTTACCGAGATCGTTCAGGCGGCCGTTCACGAGGATGCCCAAGGGGTGGCGGTCAGTTGCTACCAGGGCGGCCACATGGAGTTTTTTAAATATCTGGTGGACCTTTTAAGAGAACAGGGCGCCGGCGACATCCAGGTGTTCGGGGGCGGCGGCGGAGTGATCGTGCCGCAGGAAATGAGGGAACTCCATGCATACGGCGTGGCCCGGATTTATTCGCCGGAGGACGGCCGGAAACTGGGGCTCCAGGGGATCATCAACGATCTGATCGGCCGGATCGACCGGCCCATGCCGCTGGAAGGCCTGGCCGGCAAGGCGGCCGACCTTTCCCCGGACCGGCCCGGGTTGGTGGCCCGGTTCATCACCGCCGCGGAACTGGCGAAATCCGGGGAGAACGGAGACTATTCCCGGATTTCCTCCGCGTTGGCCGAACGAGCCCAAAACCGGCCGATGAACCGGATTCCCGTGGTGGGCATTACGGGCACGGGCGGCGCGGGCAAATCGTCCCTGGTGGATGAACTGCTCCTTCGGTTCCTGAACGATTTCCCCGAAAAATCCATGGGCATCCTTTCGGTGGACCCTTCCCGCCGGAAGACCGGCGGAGCGCTGTTGGGCGACCGGATCCGGCTGAACGCCCTGGGCCGCGGCCGGGTGTATCTCCGGTCTCTGGCCACCCGGACGTCCAACCAGGAAATATCGGATTCCCTGGGCGAGGCCATTGGCGTATTGCGAGCGGCCGGGTTCGATCTGATCGTGGTGGAAACCGCCGGCATCGGCCAGGGCGACGCGGCCGTGGTTCCTCTGGTGGACGTGGCGGTGTACGTGATGACGGCCGAATACGGGGCGCCGTCCCAGCTTGAAAAAATCGATATGCTCGACTACGCCGACCTGGTGGCGATCAACAAGTATGATCGAAAGGGGTCCGAGGATGCGCTCCGGGACGTGCGGAAGCAGTATCAGCGGAACCGGCGGCTGTTCGACCAGGACTCCAAGGAGATGCCGGTATTTGGCACCATTGCCGCCCGGTTCAACGACGACGGGGTTACGGCGTTTTACCAGGGGATGCTGGAGGCCATCCGGGCCAAGACCGGCGTTCACTGGGTATCCGGGTATCCGAAACCCGAAGGCAAGCATTCATCCAGCAAAACCATTATCATCCCCGCCGAACGGACGCGGTACCTTTCCGAGATTGCCGATACCATCCGGTATTACCACCGCTGGGTGGACGACCAGGCCGAGATTGCCCAAAAAATCTGGCGGATCGATGGCGCCTTGGCCGAACTGGGTCCGGACCAGGCCTGTTTGCCCGGGTCGGGACCAACCTTGACCGAAAAACGAGCCGAACTGGCCGGCCGGCTGGACCCCCAATGCGCCCAGCTTTTGGACTATTGGCCGGATCTGAAAAAACGGTATCAGGCGGATGAATATGTTTACAAAGTGCGCGACAAGGACATCCGCACGCCGCTGTATCGGGAAAGCCTGGCCGGCACCCGGATTCCCCGGGTCGCCCTCCCCTCCTATGAAAACCCCGGGGACCTGCTCCGGTGGCTTTTAAGGGAAAACCTGCCCGGCTTTTTCCCCTATACCGCCGGCGTATTCCCCTTCAAGCGGACGGACGAGGACCCCACCCGGATGTTCGCGGGGGAAGGCGACGCGGCCCGGACGAACCGCCGGTTCCAGTTCCTTTCCCGCAACTACGAAGCCAAACGGCTCTCCACCGCCTTCGATTCCGTAACCCTGTATGGCTGGGACCCGGACGAACGGCCCGACATCTACGGCAAGGTGGGCAATTCGGGCGTATCCATCGCCACCCTGGACGACATGAAGGTTTTGTACCAGGGCTTTGAACTGTGCGCCCCCAACGTGTCGGTCTCCATGACCATCAACGGCCCGGCGCCCATCATTCTGGCCATGTTCTTCAATACCGCCATGGACCAGCAATTGGACCGGTTCCAGGCCGAACAGGGGCGAGCCCCCAGCCCGGACGAGGCGGACCAGTTGAGAGCCATGGTGCTCAAGAACGTTCGGGGCACGGTTCAGGCGGATATTCTGAAGGAAGACCAGGGCCAGAACACCTGCATCTTTTCCATCGATTTCGCCCTCCGGATGATGGGCGACATCCAGGCCTATTTCATCGAAAAGGATGTGCGGAATTTTTACTCCGTCTCCATATCCGGGTACCATATCGCCGAAGCCGGCGCCAACCCCATCACCCAGACCGCGTTCACCCTGGCCAACGGCTTCACCTACGTGGAATACTACCTGTCCCGGGGCATGCCCATCGACGATTTCGCGCCCAACCTGTCCTTCTTCTTTTCCAACGGCATGGACCCCGAATATTCGGTCATCAACCGGGTGGCCCGCCGGATCTGGGCCCTGGCCATGCGCTGGAAATACGGGGCCAACGACCGGAGCCAGAAGCTCAAAGCCCACATCCAAACGAGCGGCCGGTCCCTCCACGTTCAGGAAATCAATTTCAACGACATCCGGACCACGCTCCAGGCCTTGACGGCCCTGTACGACAACTGCAATTCGCTCCACACCAACAGCTATGACGAAGCGGTGACCACTCCCACCGAGGAATCCGTGCGCCGGGCGTTGGCCATTCAGCTCATCATCAACAAGGAATACGGCCTGTACAAGAACGAAAACGTGATCCAGGGGTCCTTCGTGGTGGAAGAACTCACCCGGCTGGTGGAAGAAGCCATTCTGACGGAATTCGACCGGATTTCGTCTCGAGGCGGCGTGTTGGGGGCCATGGAAACGGGGTACCAGCGGTCCCGGATCCAGGAGGAATCCCTTCTTTATGAATCCCAAAAAACCGATGGCCGGCTGCCCATCATCGGCGTGAACACCTTTACCAATCCCAACCTGGAAGGGTTTGACGAAGAATGCCCTCTGGAACTATCCCGGGCCACGGATCAGGAAAAGGCCGGACAGCTCCAGCGCTTGAGGGAATTCCAGGCCCGTCACGCGGCCGAGGCGCCCGAAGTCCTGGCCCGGCTGAAAAAAGCGGCGCTTTCGGGCGGAAACGTGTTCACCGAACTGATGAACACGGTCCGGTACGCTTCGCTGGGCCAGATCACCCAAGCCTTGTATGAAGTGGGCGGCCAGTACCGCCGCAATATGTAACGGCCGGGAACGGGAATTCCCTTATAGGTGGCCGATGATTCCTTGGCCGGAACTCCATCTGCGGGCGCGGGAACTGGAACCCGCTCTGACCGAAACGTTGAGCCGCTTGCCGGCCACGGACTGCGGCCGGCGGGGCGCCTGTTGCGCCCTGCTCCCGCCCATGACGCTCCTGGAAGCCCTTCGCCTGGGCCGGACGGCCATGGGCTGGCCGATCGTGGACCGCTTGCGCCTTCAATGCCGACTGGTGGAGTATTTTCTGGAAAACGCTGTCCGAATTCCGGGCTGCCCCTTTCTGGAGGGAACCCTTTGCCGGGTCTACGAAACCCGGCCGTATGGCTGCCGCGCCTATGGTCTTTGGTCCGGACAGGCGCACGAGCGGCAGGCTCGGGCCTCCGCCGCCGCGAAAAAGGCGGTCCACAAGGCGTGGCACGGCCTGGGGATCGAACTCCCCCGCCAGGTAACGCATCATCGGCCGGCCTATTGCCATCAGGTACGGGCCCGGATGGGCCCTCCGGTTTCGGACCAGGACCTCGAAGCCATCGGCCGTGAAGTCCGGGCCTTGTCCGCTCGATTGGGGCCGTGGGACCAGGAATTCCAAACCCATTACTCCGGCGACCTTGGGTTCATGCTCACGGTGGCCTTATTGGGGATGAATACGGCGCTTCAGGCCAAGGTGGAGGTTACCCGGGAGATTCTGGGCCGGGGAAAATGCGGGATCACGGACCAATGGACGGGCTTGGCTCGGGCAACGGTCTTGGGTTGGGGGGATGAAACCTCAGCAACCTCGCGAAACCGGGTCCAATCGCGCTGAGAAATCCACCATTTTCGGACCTTTCCTCTTGACAAGGCCGAAGGCCGATGGAATAATCCACCTTCGTTCAACGGACCCATGGCCTTGCCAAGGGTCTGATCGGGGTTTATTAAGGAGACAATTTGGCGCGCGACGATCTGATCAAACTCGAAGGTATGGTCACCCGGACCCTGGGCGGCGGCCACATGGAGGTCGAAACCGCGGATGGCATGAAAATCCGGGCCATGCTTTCCGGCCGGCTCAAACGGTTCAAAATCCGCGTATTGGTGGGCGACAAGGTGGAAGTGGCCGTGTCGCCGTATGATCCCACCCACGGCCTGATCACCTACCGGAAATAACGGCGTTCCCTTTCCTGTTGGTCGTTCCGCCCCATGGTCCCCTCCTAGCGGGGTGGAACGGGTTCGCCTGAGTCCTGGTCTCTCCTCCCCATGGTGGATCCGTTGGACAGACCAATGGGCATTCTGAAGAATTACCGATAGCGATCTGTCGGTTCGCCCTTTACCTCAATCCCCGTTTCGTCCAAACGCTCGGATTCCATCCCAAGCTCGGCCTCCACCCTGTACCGCGTGGATTTTTCCTATTTTGACCTCCCGCGCTTCTCCGTTTTTTTTCATAGCGTTATCGCATGGTTCATTCCTCTTTCCGGATTCCGATAGGGAGACGAAGGAAAAAAGAAAAGGATGAATTCAGGGAGAACCTTCCTATCGGAAGGCATATGGGGCGGGGACGGCAAAGGCCGCCAAGGCCGCCCCAAAGGGCTGGCCTCGACGTGCTTCGTTTTCGGGCCTCATGGTTGGCTTACCGGCTCAGGCCCGGGGGGTTTAACCCATTCAAAACGGAGCTTCGGATACGCCTACATATCCGCGAAATCCGGATGCCCCTGCCAGAACATGATCCGAAGGCAGTTGGGGCAGGTCAGCAGCATTTCATTTTTCTGCAAGTCATTGTAGCTTTGGGGAGGCAGGTGGATGTGGCATTCGGTGCATACCCCTTCCACCACCCGGGATACCGCCCGCCCGTTCCGGCCCGCGTACACCCGTTTGTACAAGGCCATGTTTTTGGCCTGAATCCCGGCCACCAAGGCTTGGCGATCACCGTCCAGTTCCATCTGAGCCGCCCGGGACTGGGCCAGGTTGGCTTCGATCTGAGCCCTTTGTTCAGCCAGCCGCCCGCGCTCCTCTTCCAGCCAGCCCTTAAGACGTTCATTTTCCACGGCGATTTTTTCCGAGGCGTCGATCAGGGCCAGAGCTTCATCTTCGCGAGCCGAATTGTTTTTTCGCAAATATTCGGCTTCTTTTAGCAGGGCGCGGTATTCGTCGTTGTTTTTCGCTTGAAGCTGGCGGCCCTGGTTGGCCTTGATTTTTTCGTCGGCATCGGCGATTTCGGCTTCGATCTGCCGCCGCCGTTTAAGCATTTCCCGTTCTTTTTCCAGGGATTCCTCTACCTGGGCCTCGGCCGCCGCTTTTTCGGCGTCCACCGCCGCCAGCAGCTCGGGGCCGCCATCGACCAGCCGGTTCAGGTCGGCCAGGCGGTAATCCAGTTTCTGCAAATGAATGAGTTTGATGAGATCGTCGACCAAGGCTCGTTGCTCCTTATGCCATGGTCCAGGGATCGGTTTGAGCGATCAAGGGACCAAACGTGATATCGAGGGAAGCCTCGATGGCCAGCCGGGCCAAGCCAGCGGCCAAAGGTTCGAGGATCGGGCGCTCGGTGGCGAAATGTCCGGCGTCGATCAGCCCAAGGCCAAGATGTTCGGCCAACCGGGCGTCGTGGTAAGATGCATCGCCGGTCAAAAGCACATCGGCGCCCCGGCTCTTGGCCTGTTGTATATAAGAACCCCCGCTGCCGGGCAGGAGGGCGATGGTCTGGAGGGAGTGGTTGGGAGCGGCGGCGAAGCGGACGCCGGAGACTTGAAGTTTTTCCTTAATCACGGTTATTAATTCATTGAAAAAAAGGGGTGAATTCAACTTGCCAATGGCGCCGAACCCCGGCCGGTCCCCCTCCCCTTCTCCCATCGTGGCCACGGGGTCGAGCACCTGAACGTCCACCAACCCCAGCCGGTCCGCCAAAGCCCGAGGGACGCCTTGAAGCGCGGCATCGAGGTTGGTATGGGCCGAGACCACGCTGATTCCCAATTGGATGGCCCGGGCCACGGCGGCTCCGGTTTCATGGTCCAGGTTCACTTGCTTCAGAGGACGGAAGATCAGGGGATGATGCGTCAGAAGAACATCGGCGCCGGATTCATGGGCGCGGGATATGGCGGCGGCGGTGGGATCCAGGGCCAAGGCCACTCGGCGGGCGGGGGCGTCCATCCGGCCGACCATCAGGCCGGAATTGTCCCAATCCTCGGCCAACCGCCAGGGGGCCAAAACGTCGATCAGGTAAAGAAGGTCCTTGATTCGGGTCATGGCCGGCCTCCACCCGAGGGGTCCCAATAAAAAAGGGGCGCGCCGTTCGTGGACGCACCCCCATCGGACCAAGCCCGAAGGGGCCTGGTATGGGAACGAGGTTTTTTGCCGGCTTCGGGCATGTTCCCGCCTGTATGATGTTTTGACGTATTGAACGATCGTGGTGGGCCCACCAGGGTTCGAACCTGGGACCAACCGGTTATGAGCCGGTGGCTCTTCCAGCTGAGCTATGGGCCCCCGGACCGCCAACGTCCGAGCTCATGAAAATATCCCTCTAATGGCGGGATTGTCAAGGGGATTGGCGAAGAAGACCGCCGGCGGTGGGGGGGATCCCAGCGCCGGCGGAATGAACGGTTAGATAAAAGGAACCCGTTTTAGCCTTCGATAAACGCCTTCAGACGCTTGCTGCGGCTGGGGTGCCGAAGTTTCCGGAGAGCCTTGGCTTCGATCTGCCGGATCCGTTCCCGGGTGACTTCGAAATCGCGGCCCACTTCTTCCAGGGTGTGGTCCGCCTTTTCGCCAATGCCAAAGCGCATCCGAAGAACTTTTTCCTCCCGGGGGGTCAGGGTGGACAGCACCTTCCGGGTCTGTTCGGCCAGGTTCAGGCTGATGACCGCGTCCGCCGGGGACATGATCTTCTTGTCCTCGATGAAATCCCCCAGGTAGCTGTCCTCTTCCTCGCCGATGGGCGTTTCCAGGCTGATGGGTTCCTTGGCGATCTTAAGGACCTTGCGGACCTTTTCCAAGGGTAGTTCCATCTTGTCGGCGATCTCTTCCGGAGTGGGTTCGCGGCCCAGTTCCTGGACCAGGTACCGGGACGTCCGGATGAGTTTATTGATCGTTTCGATCATGTGCACCGGAATCCGGATGGTTCGCGCCTGATCGGCGATGGCTCGGGTAATGGCCTGCCGAATCCACCAGGTGGCGTATGTGGAAAACTTGTACCCCCGCTGGTATTCGAACTTGTCCACGGCCTTCATCAGTCCGATGTTGCCTTCCTGAATCAGGTCCAGGAACTGCAATCCCCGGTTGGTGTATTTTTTGGCGATGCTGACCACCAGTCTCAGGTTGGCTTCGATCAGCTCCCGCTTGGCCTCCCGGGCTTTCCGCTCCCCAAATTCCACCTGTTCCAGAATCTTCTGGAGCCCTTTGGGGGTCATCTTCACGTCTTCTTCCACCTGCTTCATGAGCACCAGGTGGTTCTTGATGGTCCGTTCCACGTTCAACAGATGGTCGGGGTCCATGTTCAGCTTCTTGAGCGTGCGGGCGGACGACTTGGGATCTTTCCGGACCTGCTTGCAGAGTTCCTTGAATTCGTTGATATCGCGGCCGCACCGGCGGAGGCACTGGTCGATCACCGACTGGCACCGGTCCAGTTCCCTCTGCCCATCCTTCAGGCGCTGGACCATC
>JAGVGV010000325.1 GCA_020056895.1 Deltaproteobacteria bacterium | reverse complement strand
TGGCGTGGGCACGCACATCCGGAACGCGTTCGATCTGTAGCGGGGGAATCCCGACCTGATGGCCGCGTGCGGCGACCCCCATATGCATCCGGACGACGCGTCCGGCGTGATCCTCGAAGCCCTGTGGCGGGACCTCCACCCGGCAACCCAGCCATAGATTATGGGGCCGTCGGCCGCTTATTACCGATTGTGCCAACGTGCATAAGATGGGGATGGGTTCGGGTCGGGCAGGGGAGGCAATATGATTTCCGGCTGGAATGAATGGGATTCATTTTTTAAACCGAGATCGACAGGCTACCCTGCCGCGACGCCGGCGCTCCCTCGGTATGGACTCTGGCGGCCTTGGGGAAAAGTCCGGCCTGGCTTCCCATTGGAATTCCGGTCCGTTTCGATTGAAGTTCCCCGCCGGTTTGGCCGCTTCAGAAAATCTGGTTCACATTTCCGATGGTCACTTGGCTGTTCGTTGTTATTTGGGAGAAAATCCGGTACGACGTTCCACCCGGGAAACCAACGATCGACATATAGGTTTGGCCGCCGCCTGGAGGGGAGGCCCCGAAATCATAACCACCCGGGAAGGCTCCATTCCCGTAATTGATGCCATACACATGAAACACCCCAAGACCTCCGGTGTTGGCGAAATCTCCACCAACCACGTATGGCTCCACTCCGCACAATTGTCTCGCGAGAAGAGTGCCGTCCATACCCCCAGAGTCACCAGGACTAACCTTCGGAGAGATATGGCCGCAATACATGGTCCCCGCTTCTTCTTTCATGCAAAAAGAGCAGCCGGAAAATTGAGTGGTGACCATCATATTCATTCCATCCAATTGGATGCCTTGGATGCCCGTGAAGGTTCCCGCATTCAGTTCGACGGCGCGATTGGAAAAGGCGGTTACTCTTCCTGGAACCTTGGCCCAATGAACCGCGACCACGCTATTGGCCTGAATTTGGTGGCCAGGAGCCGTTGTTCGAAATTCATAACGATCGTTGCTAGGGTTATAGGAAAAGTAAAAATTTCTCAAATTGATATCTGTACCCAATAGAGGCCCGACCGGTGAGCCAAAAACCATGATCTTATTTTCCTGCAAAAACTGGAGCGGATTGTTCGGAAAGGCCGTACCCAGTATTTGCTGCAGGGTGGTAGTGGCCGGGGCTTCCTGCATAATGCTGGCTTTTCGGATATAATTCGCCAGTTCCCTCTCGGCGGTGGCCTGACTGACTTGGCTGGCGTTTTGGTACGGCATCGTGAAATTCATGTTCGCTGCATTTATTGCGCTGCAGAGCAAAAAAATACATCGACACATCTTCCGCCGATTATTCGGATCCGGGTTGAACCAGTGAATTCCCAAAGACATCTTACTTGAAAAATTTTTATAGGCGTTGGAGGTCGTTACCGGATACGTATTGGTGATGTAGTTCTGCGCGAAGGTGTGGGCATTGGTTCTTTGCGCGGTGGTAATACCTAATGTGACGCAATTTACATTATTTAAAAAATTGAGGGTCTCGGTCACGCGAACCGCGGCGTTTTTGTTCATGGCGATTTATACCTCCTGGAGTGAGCGCGCACGATGACAGGCCATTAACAGCATCAGGTGGTCGTTGGAAAACATCCACTATTTCCACAGGGCATGTCAAGGTTTAAGGCTGGTATATAACGTCATTTTCCATATAAAACCGGGCCGGAGTCCGTTTGTTGAACGGCTCCGGCCCGGCGGCCCTGATGGTGAAGGCAATATCTACCCGAACAGTTTTTCCGGCACGAAATCCTGTTCCCGGGTTTCTTTTAGGCTAATGGCGCCCGAGGGGCAGGTCACCTGGCAGAGGCCGCAGCCCAGGCATTTGGCGTCGTTGATTACCGCCACGTCATCGGCCATGGAAATGGCCTTGAAGAAGCACCGGTCCAAGCAGGTTTCGCAGCCGGTGCAAACGCCGGAATCCACCTGGGCCGTGAACCGGCTGGGATCGATCACGCTGATGCCGTGCTGGATCAGGATGGGCATGGTCTGGCAGCAACAGGAACAGCAGTTGCAAATGAAATGATCCACGCTCCGTTTGTTCATCACCACGTGGACCAGCCCAGACGCCTCGGCCTGGCGGATGATCTCCATGGCCTCGTCGGCCGATACCTGGCGGCCGGTCCCCCGGGTGATGCTGTACTGGGCGGCGTTGTTGATCTGGAGGCAGGCCTCGATGGGGTGATCGCATTTTCGGGCGATGACCCGGCAGGTGCAGGGCGTCACGGCCAGGGTTTTGGCCTGTTCCACGATCTCGCGAACGTCTTCGAAGGCGAGAACATGAGCCCTGGCTTCCACGTTGACCCCCACCGGAATCACCCTAGAAAAGCCTCGGGGAACGATCTGGCTGAGCTGCCGGGCGTATTCGGGCCATTCCACTTCCATGAATTCCTGCCACAGGTCCAGGAACGACCGGGGGGCTTCGGGCCAAAGGATGGTGGCGTCGTGGAACTGGATCAGATCGCGGCACATGCGATACGTGGGGGGATTGGACTTCATGGACGGGAAGACCAACCCCTTGTGAAACAGGTTGTGGAGCATCCCGGCGGCCGCTTCTTCGGTGACGCCGAATTTTTGGGCCATTCCCGGAGCATCGCCGGGTAAGGCCAGAAGGTAATCCGCTTCGGTTGAATCGGCGATGGCTTCGAAAAGCTGAGGAATGCGGCGGGTGTGGCCCAGACCGATGCGGCTGGCCAATTCCTGATACCGGGCGTCCATGGTGCTCCTCCGTGGAGTGGTTTGATGACGGGGTGGTTCGGATGGAACCGGGGTTCTCCCCGATGGATATTGTTAACGAACGTCCGTTCGGCGTCAATGAAAAGGTGAAGATTCAAGAATCCGTTTCCTCACGGTCGTCTACGTACACAATTTTTGGGTTTTTTCCCGCGGAATTTGAACGTACCCCAAGAGCCCCTTGCCCCTGGGTGTTTCGTCCCCCGGGTGGAATCCATTCCCCCCAAATACCCCTGGGGATTCGGTCGTTTGTCTTCCTTGCCTCCCCCCGCCCGTGGTCATGTTCCGCACTTTCGGATGGGTTCTCATTTTTTTCCGGATCCCCCACCCCCTCCTTTCTTCTTTTTCCCGCGCCCGGGATTTGATATGCTATAAGGCCCAAGGGCGAAAAGGGAGGGTTGCGCCGATATGGGCAACGGGTGTTGGTTGAAATGGGTGGTCGTTTGGCTCGTGGCGGGCGGGTTCTTGGTTTTTTCCATGAACGCGTGGGCGCAGAACCAGGCATTAACCGATCCCAAACCCATGAGCATCCTGGTGGTGGGGGATTCCCTGGGCGAAGGCGTGTACGCGGGGCTGTACAAGGCGGCTCAGCGGGAACGGGCCGTGGTGATCAACCGCATCGCCAAGGTGGGGTCCGGCCTGACATCGTTTCGAGAAGGGGAATGGGAAAAGGACTTTCCGGACATCATGACCCGGTTCCAACCCAACGTGGCCGTGGTCATGACCGGCGGGAACGACCCCCAGCCGCTCATTTTGCCCGACGGCCGGAGGCGGTGCGCGTTCAAGTCCGAGGAATGGGTCCGGACCTACCAGGAGCGGGTGGACCTTTTGATCCGGTCCTTCGCTCATCAGCATGTATCCACCTTCTGGCTGGGCATGCCGGTCATGCGGGAAGCGGACTACGACCAGAACATGCAGTATATTTCCGGCGTCATTGAATCCAAAGTCAAGGAACAAGGGGCCACGTTCATTCCCTTGCGGCCCTTTACGGTGGACGAAAACGGCCAGTACCGGCCCTTCCATAAGGACCCGGACGGCCGCCTGAGGCGGTTCCGGGCGGAAGACGGCAAGCATTTTACTCCGGACGGGTACGAAGTGCTGGGCCGGCACATCATGGCCGTCATCAAGGAATCCCTGGAGCGGACCGGGGGCGGATCGTGATTCCGGGGACGCCCCGTTTTTTTCTTCCATTCCCGTTGAAATTCCATCCGGCCCGGTCCACGCCGTG
>JAGVGV010000024.1 GCA_020056895.1 Deltaproteobacteria bacterium | reverse complement strand
CGAAAACCCACGCCGTGGGCGGGCTCTTGGGCTTGGACCAACGCTTCGACGAAGACGACCTGTGTGACAACCTCGACTGGCTGGCCGCTCATCAGGAGGCGATCGAGAACCGTCTTTTCGCGGATCGGCATGCTTCGCCTCCGCCGTCGCTGTTTCTCTACGACGTGACGTCGAGCTACCTGGAAGGGGACCGGAACGAACTGGCCGACTGGGGGTACAACCGGGACAAGAAGCGAGGAAAAAAGCAGATCGTTATCGGCATGTTATGCGATCAGGACGGCGAACCGGTCTCCACCGCGGTGTTTGAAGGCAACACGTCGGACCTGGCGACCTTCGAATCCCAAATACACAAGACGGCCGAGCGTTTCGGTTGCCAGCGAGTGACCTTCGTCGGCGATCGGGGGATGATCAAAAGCGGCCAGATCGAAGACCTTTCCCGGGCCGGCT
Source organism: Deltaproteobacteria bacterium (assembly GCA_020056895.1). GTDB lineage: Bacteria > Desulfobacterota > Desulfarculia > Adiutricales > JAGVGV01 > JAGVGV01. The sequence goes on along the minus strand of JAGVGV010000024.1, from coordinate 2,104 downwards.
TCCACTATATCACCGCGATCACCAAGGCCCAGATTCGGAGTCTGATCAAGAAGGACGTGATTCAACTCGGCCTGTTCGACGAAAAATTGTGCGAAGCCGTGCAGGACGGGGTGCGCTACATCCTTAGGCGGAACCCAGTCCGAGCCGAAGAACTGGCCGCCAGCCGGGCCTCGAAACTGGAGACGCTCCGGAAACTGGCGCAAAAACAAAACGAATATTTGATCGCCCATCCGAAAGCCGATCCTCAACGGTCCTGGAAGCTGGTCTCGGACAAGCAATCCAAACTGGACGTGGCTTCATGGGTGACCGTCCGAGTCGAAGAGGGGCGGATCGTCGTCGAGGTGGATGAGGAGCGCCTCGGCGAGATCCAACTGGACGGTTGCTACGCGTTGAAAACCGATCTGCCTCGGGACGCGGCGGACCCGGAAACGATCCACGCCCGATATAAGGATTTAGCCCTGGTGGAGATGGGTTTTCGAACGATGAAAACGGATCATTTGCGGGTCCGGCCGGTCTGGGTGCGCAAGGAAAGCCGGACTCGGGCGCATGTATTGGTCGTGATGCTGGCCTATCGGCTGATTCGGGAGTTGAGCCGGGCTTGGTCCGGCATGGACTTGAAAGTGGAGGAAGGGCTGGATCATTTGAAACGACTGTGCGCCATGGAGCTGAAAGTGAAAAACGGGGCCACGTGCCTCCGCCTGCCGACTCCGGACGATCTCACCCACAGGCTTTTGGAGGCTCTGGACATCGGCCTCCCCGCCGTTCTCCCTGCCCACGCCCCCAAGGCAGACAGCAGGAAAAAACGTCCATCGCGAAGAAAATCATTATAAATTCAATTGGATAAATTAATACGACGGCTCGCCATAAAAGGGGAACATCCGCTAAAAAACTTCAAAAAAAATGATCGTTTGCGGCGGAAAACTCTTCCAGTTGAAGCCGGTTCGATTCCCAACGGAACCCCATCTACCCCAAGCCGTTTAAAAGGAACGGCTTCCTATTCCTTTTCCTTTTTAACGACCAAGGGCTGTTGCGTGAGATCCATCACCCGGACCTCGGTGGTGTAGGATTCCCCCTGGTTGGATTGCTCGAACCCTTCCTTGGTGAATACGAAATACCACTGCCCGTCGGTTGTTTTTTTATAGATTTTCCGTTTCAAAACCCACCGTCCCCGATCGAATTTGGTCCAATAATGGTCGTTCACGTGATCCACGGTCACCGTGTAATTACGGGGCGGCGGCGACGAAGGAGCCTTGTGGTAATCGCGGGTCCAAGTGTCCGGGTCGCCGGTATCGTTGTATTGGTATTCCTGAACGGCCCAGTATTCGGATTCAACAAGCTCTTCGGGGTCTTTCAAAAAAGCGCCCACGATGGGTCCGATGTTGGCCTGGGAATGAGTATCGGTCCCTTCGCCCACCGGCCCGTTCCATACGTCGCCGGGGCAGGAGGGGTTGTCGGGCGACATGGTTTTTTCCGGATGCCAGGGGTTGTCGACCAGCAAATCGACCTTGTCCCATTGTTCCTTGCCGAACATGGGAATGTCGTACCAGTTGGTTCCCACCCGGATCCGGGTATATTTCACCAACTCCCGGGTGGGAAGATAAGCCAAATGATGCATTTTTCCCGTCGAGGAGCCCCAGGAAAATTTGTGAATGATGTTGCCTTTCCCATATTGGGGGACTTCGGTGGCAACGCTCACGGTCTGAATGGCCGTGGGCTTGGCCCGGCTGCCCCAATTCTGGTTCAGATTCTGGGCGTAGGTCGATAGGTTCTGGAGTGTTTTTCCTTTTATCGCCGCCTTGTGGTGCCCGGTGATGTCCGTTTGGAGGCCGGTGGCGCATTCGGCCAGCAATACGGCTCGAACGAAATGACGTTGTTTTTTCTGGTCGGCCGAATGGCCCAAATAATTCCCCAACCCGATCTGGTCCCCCAGCTTTTTTTTGATTGTCCGGCCAGGGTCGCCTTCACGAAGAATATTGTATACGCATTTCAGTATTTTTTTTAAATTAACCGGGACTTGAAGCGGACCATTGAGAACCTGATTAAGCGTTTCATCGACCCGGTCGCAAGGGTCCTTGGAAAACAAGCCCATATTCACCTCGCCTGT
>JAGVGV010000544.1 GCA_020056895.1 Deltaproteobacteria bacterium | reverse complement strand
TTTCCCGGAGGCCGCCTGGACCCGGAAGACGAAGACCCCGAAAACGGAACTTGTTGCCGAGGCTATAACGCCCCCTGGGCCAGGGAGCGGTTCCGCGAATCCGAAGAACGGGCTGGCCGGTTGTTGGGCCTTCATCTGGCCGCGCTTCGGGAGACCTTCGAGGAATCCGGCGTGCTCTTGGCCGTGGGCGGGGATGGCGGGCCGGTCATGAACCTGGGCGGCGACGTTTCCGATCGGCTGGCCGAGTGCCGGGTGGCGGTGCACAACCGGACCCTGACCCTTTTAAACCTGATCCGAACCGAAGGCTGGTTCCTGGCGTTGGACGCTCTGGCGCCCTATGCCCGGTGGATCACTCCGGAAGCCGAACCCCGTAGGTTCGACACCCGGTTTTTCCTGGCCCGGCTGCCCCAAGGCGCCCAGGCCGTTCACGACCGGGTGGAACTGACCGAATCGGTCTGGCTGGCTCCGGCCGATGCCCTGGCCCGCCACCGGCAAGGCGACCTGCCGCTGTTGCCGCCCACCTTTAGGACACTGGAAGAACTGGCCGGACATCAGAACGTGGAGGGCCTTTGGGCTTGGGTTCGGGAACGGGAAATTCGGCCCATCATGCCCGAAGTGTTCATGGACGGCCCCCGGCTGGGGCTCCGCCTCCCTGGCCATCCCGATTATTCGCCGGCGGGTTTCAGGCGGCCCGCCGCGGCCGAGGAGCCCATTCAGATTCTATTGGACGGTTCCGTCTGGCGGTCCGTCTGGTCGTGATTGAGCAGATGGCGGACGGCCGCCTCCCTGGAGACCGGTTCCGTCCAAAGGACATCCCGAGTTCGATCCAGGCCTTTCGGATCGAAACGTCAGCGCTCCCCCCAGGTTTTCATATCCAGCCGTTCTCCGTCCGTAGTCACCTCCACGGCCCCGTCCCGGTCGGTCCGGTAAACCCGGGCGCCCGCGTTCCTTGCCCTAGTCTGGGCTTCGTCCGACGGAAACCCGAACCGGTTGTTCCGGCCCGCCGAAAAAATCACCACTTCGGGTTGGACCGCCGCCAGGAATTCAGGGGTCATCGAATTCCGGCTGCCGTGGTGGGGCGCCACCAGAACATCGGCCTTCAACGCCGGACCGTGGATTCGGACCACATCCGCTTCCCCTTCGGCTTCCAGATCCCCCGGTAACAGGATCGCCCGGCGGCCCAGGGTCAGCTTCAGCACCAGGCACCGGTTGTTTTCGTCCCGGGTGGACCCGGGGACGGCGGACGCCGGGTCATCAGGCTCGGGATAAAGCGCCCGGATCGCGGCCATGCCGTACGTCCGGCCCTGGTGAAGGTTTTTTAGCGGCGGCTGGGTGATGCCCCGGCGCCGGGCCACGGTCCTCAGGTTTTCGTAACTCCGGGATCGGCCCTGGGCCTGGTTGGTCCACAATTCCCGGGGACCGAACCGCCTGGCCAGGAATAGCAAGCCGCCCAGGTGGTCGATCTGGGGATGGCTGAAGGCGATGAAGTCCAGGCGGGTGATGCCCCGCGCCAGCAGGTAGGGCGCCAGAATGTTTTCGCCCACGTCGAAATCCGATCCCGCGAAGCCCCCCCCGTCCACCATGGCCTCCGTTCCATCCGGGAACCGGACATGAACGGCCTGGCCCTGCCCCACGTCCACCACGGTCACGTTCAAATCGCGGCCGGCCGGCGTCCACCAGGTCGGCGCCCAGGCGGCCAGAGCGCCCAAGGCCAACAGGCTTCCCAGAGCCAGAACCTTTTTACGCCGGGGCCATTGAATCACCACCAATCCCCAGGCCAGATAATAAACCGTCAGGAACACCGGGCCGGGCCGGGAGACCAGCAGTTCCGATGGCTCCCAAGCCATCATCTCCACGCCCGGAAGAACCAGCCACAAAACTTTTTCCATCAGACCCAACAGCCAACCGCCCGCGGCGGGCCAAAACCCCGCCAAAGCCAGAGCCAGAAGTCCCGGCGGCACCACCACCATGCTGATAATGGACGTGAAAACCAGGTTGGCCGGGAGAGACAGCAGAGGCAGCCGCTGGAAATGGTACGCGGCGATAGGCGTTGTGCCGATCAAGGCGCAGGCGGAAACGATGGTCAAGCCCCACAGCCAGCGGTGGGCCGGAGCCGGGTCGGGGGGGTCCCCACCCTTAGCCGGGCCTCGGAACGGGGAGCCGGGGAACCGGGGACCCAGGATCAAAATGGCGGCCACGGCGGAAAACGAAAGCTGGAAGGACGCCTCGAACACGGCTCCGGGCCGCGGCAGAAGAATCAGCCAAGCGGCGGCGGCCAAGGCGGTGAGCGGGTCTTTTTTCCGGCTGATCAACCGGGCCAGAAGAAAGACGGTGACCATCACCGCCGACCGGACCGTGGGGGTTTCACCCCCGGCCAGGGCGGCATAGAACCAGACCGGCCCCAAGGCCAAAGCCGATGCCGCCCGATCCAGGTCCCACCGGAGGGCCAGGCGCGGGACCCACTGGAGGGTCCGGTAAAAAAGCAGATAGGCCGCCAGAGCGGCCAAGCCCACATGAAGCCCCGAAATGGACAGAAGATGCGACAGCCCCAGCCGCCGGAACAAGTCCTCCCAAGGGTTTTCCAACTGACCCCGAACGCCGATCAACATGGCCAGCAGGAACCCCCGGACCGGGGGGCTGGTGGATTGCTCAATGAAATGCCGGGCCCGCCGCCGGACCTGGTCCAGAGACGATCGGAAACTCCAACCCGCCTCGGGCGGCCGGATTACCGCCACCAACCGGGCCGATTTAACATAGCCCCCGGCCCAAACGCCTCGGGCCGCCTGGTATTGAGGATAATCGAAGGCCCCGGGGTTGCCGTATCGGTGAAACCGTTCCAGTCGTGTGGGAAATCGAAGGTAATCCCCAGCACCCAGGCCGGGGACTTCTTCGGGCACGGTCACCTGAATCCGCCCGGCCGCCGGGGAGGACGGTCCGCCGGTTTCCATGACTTCCTTTACGTCCACCACCAGCCGGGTCCGGCCAAAGGTCACGGCCGCCGGTTCGGCCAGATACCCCCCGAACACCCGGGGCCGGTCCACTTGGTGGTATACGTGCCAGGGGTCCTGAGGGGGGCGAAACGCTTGAGCCGCCAGCGCCAGGCCCAACAGGAAAAATACCAGGCCGGCCCAGACCCATCCCGGAGCTTTTTTCCAGGCGGTCCGGACCCCAAGAACCAGGGCGGATATCAAGGCCGCGATAAACAGCGGGCGGGCGAAGGGGATCAGCCGAGGCCCCAGCGCCAGGCCGGCCAGAAAAAAAGGCAACAGCCAACAGAGCGGCCGGGAGGCGTACGTGAAAACATCCGGCCGAGGGAGGGGGGAAGGGGGCACGGCCGGAGAACCCGCGGGCTCAACACTGGTTGGGGGGCGCGGGCCGGCCCTGAAGCGGGAAGGTGAAGGTGACCGCGGCGCCGTTGTCCGTTTTCGCCTCGATCGATCCCAGGAGCTGCCGTTCGACCAGGCTCCGGACCAGACTTAACCCCAAAGTGCCGGCTTTCCGCCAGTCAAGGTCCGGCGGCAGACCCCGGCCCCAATCCCGCACCAGAATCTCGATCCAACCGTTCTCTTTTTGACGGGCTTCGATCCGAACCGCCCCGCCGGACTGGTCGGGATAGGCGTGCCGGGCGGCGTTGGTAATCAGTTCGTTCAGCACCAGGCCGCAGGGAATGGCTTGATCCAGCCCCACCTTCAGGTCCGGGGTAATCTCCATTTGGAATTGAACGAGCCGGCCGGAAAAACCTTCGGCCAAAAAATGGACCAGGCCGTCCACGTATTGGTTTAGCTGTACTTCCGCCACGGAAGGGGATCGGTACAAGGATTCGTGCACCAGCGCCATGGCCGACACCCGGCGCTGGCTCTCTTCGAAGGCCGCCACCACCCGAGGGTCGGTCTCCCGTCCCGCCTGAAGGCTCAACAAGCTGCTGACGACCTGCATGTTGTTCTTGACCCGATGGTGGATCTCCTTGAGCAGCACTTCCTTATCCTTGAGCGAAGCTCGCAGCTCTTGAGCCATTTTATGCCGCTGGGTGCTGTCGATGATGAAGCCTTCGATGCCGATCACCCGACCTTCGCGAAGCACGGGCCGGGCCGAAAAGGTATGGTACCCCGTGGACCCATCCTGGCACCGGCGGCTGAATTCACCGGAAAGATAGGTCGGATCCCCCCTCATGATCCCGGCTACGAATTCCCGAGCCGCCGCTTCGTCCTCGGGCCGCTGGATCACCGTGAAATGCTCCCCAACGATCTGGTCCCGGTGTTCGATTTTATACATCTTCAGCCAGGCTTCGTTCACATCCTGGATAATGCCTTCGGCATTTATGAAATAATAACCGGCCTCGCTCTTTTCCACGATGGCCTGGAACCGGGCCGCGTTTTCCCGGGCTTCGGTTTCGGCCAACTGCCGGGCCTGGATGGCGGCTTCGAGTTCCTGATTCCGCCGTTGAAGTTCCCGGGTCCGCGTCCGGACCAGATGCCGGAGCCAGAAGTTGGCCCCCACGATCAAGGCCAGAGCCAAAACGGCTATTCCCAGGCTGACCGGCAGCCATTGGGGGAGCCCCGGCGCCGGCTGAATCTGGGTCCAACGGTTCAGCGTTCGGTAATACACCGAATCGGACCGGTTTTTGTTTTCATTTAAATAGTGGTCAATGGTCGGAAGGATCGGGTCCCCCCGGCCTTTGGGCGCGGCGAAGACCAACCGCAGGGGGCTGAACACGATGGGCGTAGGCTTCACGGCGAAGCGGCCTTCCTGGGCCACGCCCCAGAAGCGCTCCACCGCGGCCGCGTCCACCCGGCCCGATCCCGCCATTTCCAAGGCATGGTCGTATTCATCCACTTCAATGAACCGGGCCGCGACGTTGAAGCCTTTCAGCAGCTCCCGGATCCGTTCGTTGTACACGTCGCCGCGGAGTACGGCCACGGACCGGCCTTGAAGGTCCAGCGGGGATTCAATGCCGGATTGGGCCGTGTACACACTGCCCCAGGTGGAAACCACGGTTTCACGGCTGAAATCATAGACCCGTTGCCGATCCGAGGTCATGGCGATGGCCGTTTGAAGGTCGATATCGCCCTTTTTCAACCGGTCCAGACATTCGGCCCAGGCGCCGGTCACGTATTCCAATTTCCAGCCTTCCTCCTTGGCCACGGCTTCCAAAAGATCGATGTACAAGCCTTCCACCCGGCCGTCGGAGAGCGTGTGGACCAGCGGAGGAAACTGATAAACGCCGACGCGGACAGTACGCTGGGCCAGAGCCGTACCGGCGCCAAAGACCCAGACCGTCAGCAAAACAAACATGAACCACCGAAATGGGGCGGCGCGATCAGTCTGGAGGGTCCTGGTCGATCTCATTTCCACGAGGTAATCTCCCAATTTTGTTTACTTGTACTACGAAAATACGTGCGGGATCAAGAGGGGGCGGAGAGGGGATGAAGAGAAAAGGCGTGCTTCGTTCGGCCGTCTTCCGGCGCCGGCCCTCCCCGTTCACGAAACGCCGGCCATCTTCCCCTATACAACCGGGCCGGGTTCATGCTACACACCGGCCACGGACGCCCGGGCATGGGCGTGCGGATTGCGTGGATGTTGGAGTTTTCCGTGGCGTTTTATGAAAACGATTATGGAGCCTTCAGGGAGCGGCCGTCGTATTACCGGTCGCTGGACCCCCTGATTCACTGGATGCAAGGGCCTCGGCCCTTCGACTGGCCGGCGGAATTCGGCCGGCCGGCGCCCTTGTGCCTGGAAATCGGCCATGGCAACGGCGAGGCTCTGGTCCGGCGGGCTCGGGCCTTCACCGATTGGGACCACGTGGGTCTCGAAATCGCCTGGGAATCCACCAAGCGGACCCTCCGGAGGGTGGCCAAGGACGGCCTGACCAACGTCCGCCTGATCCAAACCGAAGCCCATCTCGGCCTGGAACG
>JAGVGV010000243.1 GCA_020056895.1 Deltaproteobacteria bacterium | reverse complement strand
GGGTATTCCACCGAATACCCCATGGCCCGGTTCTACCGCGACGCGCCCACGTACTACATCGTGGAAGGTTCGGCCAACGTGTGCAAAATGATCACCGCCATGGACCAACTGGGGTACCGCAAGGCCAACCGCTAACGGCCCGGACCGGGCCGGCGGCCAACGCCAAACAGAAAAATGCCGATTAACATTCCCCTTCCTCCCGCTCCTCTCCCCTGGGATCCGGGGCATAGCCCCGGATTCGAATTCGGGTCAAGGCTGTGCCCTGACCCTCCGGGAGAGGGCGACCGGCTGGGGTGAAAACGGCGCCCCATCGGCCATGAACGCATGGCTCGTCCCCTTTTGGGGGACCATAAGGAAAGGATCGAGCGACTCATGTGGCCTTATTGGAAACAGATGAAAACCTTCGGCAAGCCGCTGAAGGACAACGTGCTCAAACGCATGGAAGAAAACCGGCGCCAGATCGCCGACGTGGAAGCGGCCATGGCCGCCGAAGTCCAACGCGTAAAGGACGCCGGCCTCTCCGCGGCCGAAATCCACAAGCGCGGCCAGATGACGGTCTGGGACCGGTTCGAATATCTTCTGGACCCCGGCACCTTCCGGCCGCTCCATACGCTGTATAATCCCAAGGAAAACGAAGAAGGAACCACCGGCGTCGTCGATGGTCTGGCTAAAATTTCCGGCCGCTGGTGCGTGGTGGTCGGGTTCGATAACAAGGTCATGGCCGGAGCCTGGATACCGGGCCAGGCGGAAAACATTCTCCGCGTGACCGACATGGCCAAACGGCTCCACGTGCCCCTTGTCTGGCTGGTGAACTGTTCGGGCGTGAAGCTGACCATGCAGGAAGAGGTGTATCCGGACCGGCGGGGCAACGGCACGCCGTTTTACCGGCACGCCGAGCTGGAAAAAATGGGCATCCCCATTTTGGCCGGGATTTACGGCACCAATCCGGCGGGCGGCGGATACCAGGGCATCAGCCCCACGTATTTGATCGCCCACAAGGATTGCAACATCGCCGTGGGCGGCGGCGGGATCGTGGGCGGCATGAGCCCCCGGGGCCAGTTCGACCTCGAAGGGGCCGAACAGCTTATCGAGGCCACCCGGCATTTCAAGCAGGTCCCGCCGGGCAGCGTGCCCATCCATCATGGTGAAACCGGCTTTTTCCGAGAAGTGTACGAACAGGAAACCGGAGTGTTGGACGCCATCAAGAAGTGGATGGCCGGCATGCCGGCGTACGATCCCGATTTTTTCCGGGTGGATGAACCCAAGGAGCCCTTGTACCCCGCTTCGGACATCAATTCCATCATCACCTTCAACCAGAAGATGGTCTACGACTTCGACAACCTTCTGGCCCGGCTGGTGGATGGATCCGAGCACATGGAGTTCCGGCCGGATTACGGCCCTGAAGTATATTGCGGTCTGGTGAAGGTGGACGGCTTTCCGGTGGGCGTTCTGGCCAACCGCCAGGGCCTGCTGCCGGCGGGGTACCCCAAGTACGCCAACGGCGAATATCAGGGGATCGGTGGCAAGCTGTACCGTGAGGGCTTGATCAAACTGAACGAATTCGTGACCCTGTGCGGCCGGGACCGGCTGCCCATGGTCTGGTTCCAGGACACCAGCGGCATCGACGTGGGCGACATCGCCGAAAAAGCCGAACTCCTGGGTTTGGGACAGAGCCTGATCTATTCCATCGAACAGACCGATTCGCCGCTCATGCTGGTCGTGTTGCGGAAGGGCACGGCCGCGGCCCATTACATCATGGGCGGCCCGAACGCCAACAACCACAACGTGTTCACTCTGGGAACGCCCACCACGGAAATCTACGTGATGCACGGCGAAACCGCCGCCGCGGCCACGTACTCCCGCCGGCTGGTCAAGGAAAAGGATTCGGGCCGGCCGCTCGAACCCATCATCGAAAAAATGAACGAACTGGCCCAGCTTTACTACCGCAAATCCCGGCCCGTGTACTGCACCATCCGGGGTTTCGTGGACGAAGTGGCGCCCTTTACCGAACTTCGGGATTACATGCGGGCTTTCGTGGGCGCCAGCTACCAGAACCCCACCTCCTTCTGCCCGCTCCACCACCAGATGCTCCCCCGCCTGATCAAGGGCTGATCCGATTTTGGCCTTAGCAAACCGTCCGACCGTTCCTCCATCCGGGGGAGCGGCCGGATTCCCTTGAACCCTGGTTCTGGGGGCGGTATAGTTTTAATTGATAATTCAATGATTCCGCTGGGAGGGACCGGAGGCAACCGTGAACCCGACCACCACGGCGTTCAACGAATACCCACCGAAACCCAACCGCCTGACCGAGTGGGCCTGGGGCCTGGCCGCTTTGTCACTCCTCATTGGGCTGTACTGGACCAGCCGGCTTCACTATCTGCTGTTTCACTCACTGGCTGAAATCTTCAGCATCGTCGTGGCCGTGGCCGCGTTTTTCATCGCCTGGAACGCCCGGCGGCATCTGGCCAACGATTTTCTGCTCTTTCTGGGGATCGCCTACTTTTACATCGCCGGCCTGGACACCATTCACACTCTGGCCTACAAGGGCATGTCCATATTGCCCGATCCCGGCTACAGCGCCAGCCAACTCTGGGTCTCGGCAAGATTCTTGCAAGGCCTTGCTCTTCTGGCCGCTTTTTTCTTTTTGGACAAAAAACGAAACACCCTGCCCGCCCGGCCTTTCTGGTGTTCACCGCCCTTTTCGCCTTGCTGGTCGCATCCATTCTTTACTGGAAGATATTTCCCATTTGCTACGTGGAGGGTCAGGGACAAACTCGTTTTAAAATCGTGTCCGAATACGTCATCATCGCCATTCTTGTTCTGGACCTCGGGCTGCTTTTCCGGTTCAGGAAACGGTTCGCGCTCCGTGTCTTCCGGCTGCTGGCCTGGTCCATCGGTTTGACCATTGTTTCGGAAGCGATGTTCACCCTATATGTCAGCGTTTACGGTTTTTCCAATCTTGTTGGGCATTACGCCAAAATCTTCGCTTTTTACCTGGTGTATAAAGCCATCATCGAAACCGGAATGGTGACTCCGCACGATCTCATTTTCAGGGAACTCAACGAAAACCAAGTGAAACTGGCCGCCGCCAAGCAGGCCGCGGACGAGGCCAGCCAGGCCAAAAGCCGGTTCCTGGCGGCCATGAGCCATGAAATCCGCACCCCGCTTCATGCCGTGGTCAACATGACCGATCTGGCCCTCTTGACCGACCTGACCTCCGAACAACGGGAATATTTGAAGGACGCCAAATTCGCCGCCGACCACCTGCTGAGCGTGGTCAACGATATTCTTGAATTTTCCCGTGTCGAGGCGGGGCGGCTGGAACTGGAAACGATGGATTTTGATCTTTGGGAAACGGTCCGCGCCACGCTTCGGACTCTGGAATATCAGGCCGCCCAAAAAAGCCTGACCCTTTCCGTCCAAATAGACCCGGCCGTGCCCCGGTACGTTCGGGGCGATCCTTCCCGTCTCCGGCAGGTTTTGGTCAACCTGGCGGACAACGCCATAAAATTCACGGAACAGGGGGGGATCACGGTTGGGGTGCGTCCCGTACCAACCAATGACAACCCCACCGCCGGCCTTTTTTTGGTCCATTTTGCCGTGTCCGATACGGGCATGGGCATTCCGATGGATATCCAGGACAAAATTTTCGAGGAATTTCGGCAAGCGGATGGGTCCATCCGGCGGCGGTACGGCGGCTCGGGCTTAGGTCTGGCCATCAGCCGGACCATCGTTCGGCTGATGGGCGGCGATATCGGGCTTGAAAGCGCTCCCGGCCAGGGCAGTACGTTCCATTTTACCGCCCGCTTTCAGCCCGGCGATCCGGAACGGGTCGAAGCTCCGATCGCTCCTTTGGCGCAGGCGGATCTGGACCGGGAAGCGCCCCGGCGTATTCTTTTGGTGGATGATAACCCCCTGAACATCAAAGTGGCCCGGCTTCTGCTCAAACGGCTGGGGCAACAGGTGACCACGGCGGCGAACGGATTGGAAGCCCTGGAGATGCTGGCCGACCGGCGGTTCGATCTGGTCTTCATGGACGTGGAAATGCCGGGACTGGATGGAATGGAGACCACTCGGCGCATCCGGGCCGGTACGGCGGTTGAAGCCGCCCAAAACGTGCTGATCGCGGCGATGACCGCCCACACGCTGCCGGAAATCCGAGCCCAATGTTTCCAGGCGGGGATGAACGATTACGTAACCAAACCCCTGGGCATGGCCGAACTGGGAACCGTGATCCGCCGGTTGGTCCCCGCGCCCGAAACACCCGCCGGCCCTGCCCGGAAGGGCGTCCCGCTTCACGTCAGCGCCGACCGAGGACTGGTTTTGGATGTGGTCGGCGCGCTTCAGCGCATGGCCGGCGACCATGACCTTTTTGATGAATTGATCCAGGATTTTTTGGCCGATCTGCCCAACCGGCTGGCCGCCCTTCAATCCGCCCTGGACCGCGAGGACCGTTCTGGCTTGACCGACCTGGCTCATACCCTGAAAGGCTCGGCCGCCATCGTGGGCGCGGAAGCCTGCCGTCAGCAGGCGGGTTGGCTCGTGGAAACCGCGCCGGATCGTCCCCTGCCGGATCTGAAAGAGGGGCTCGCCGAACTGGTCCGGCGGATCGAAGAGTTGAAGGACGTGGCCGCCCGACGGACGGTTTGGTGAATGGAGTTCCTGCCAGGCCCCTAAAAATTATAGTTCGGACCATGAGGCGGGACAATCAATTGGACGCCGGACGCTTTCAGGGGGAAGAGGCGGGTCATGAAGGAGGACGTATGGACGAAACGACGCCCCGGGATAACCGGAAACACGAAAAAGGCCCAATCGATAGCGCCCAAGATATTGAACCGCCAAATCTTGAAGGAGAAAAATCGTCGGGCGGCAATGAAGCGCCCCTTGATCGGGATGAAATTATTACGCTGTTGAACGATTTGAAATCAAACGATTACTTTGCGTTCAAGGATCGAACCAAGGCCGATGACTGGTACGAACAGGGCCGGTCCGATTTTTCCAATGGATTCCACGGGCAAGGGGCTTGGAAAGAGGAAAAGGTCCGGGAGATCGAAAAGCGGCTCGAAGCGCTGTTGGGCCCTAGAGGAAAATGGCTCGTCGTGGACGATGAACCCCGGGAGGTTCTCAGGCAACGGGCCAGGGAACTGCCTGCCCCCGAGGTTATCGCGGTGAGCAGCTTTATCGGCGCATGCTTTTACGCTCGCTACCCCAATTGGGCGAGCCATTCTCCGGACTTGGTTCGGGCCTACGAGGAATGGCGGGATGACCCTCGGTTCCTCCTCCAAAGTCCCCGCTTCCGCCCCATCAATCCCGATTGGTTCTCATGAGGTAGGCGCGGGGGTCCAGAAGCACCGGCGGCGTTTTGTTGGAAAATCCTTACCCCCAAAAAGGGGCGGCGCCGGGGGGGTGGACCCGGCGCCTTGGGGAAACGATGAGGGTTGGGGGTTGGTAAGTAGGTTTTCGGCTCCCTTGGCGCCGTGAAGGACGCTCCAGCGGGCACCCGGCTTACATTGCGTTTCATTTGAGGTGTCGCCGGTTGGACCGGGCACGAGCGCCCGAGAGCCACTTGCCTTCCTGTTGAAGCAATCCGCGTGCCAACCAAATCAAGGGGTTTCCCAGGGGCCGGCCCAAATTCGAATAACTAATAGATTATAAAAAGCATTTCACAAATCCGGCAGAAAATTCTTTTTTTGCCTCCCCCAAAAACCCCTGACGGACCGGCCATTTTTTTCCGTTCACCGACAGTCAGACCAATCAAGCATATTTTCAATATGAAATTATTTTTTCAATATGAAACGCGCCGTCCGGTTTCCTTCAGTTTACAAAACACGAATCCAACTGATGGCTGGTTTCTCGACCCTCAGCATCGAAACTTCTCCGCCGTCAAAATTCAAGCTTCTGGGTTTGGTCACCAGCGAGAGTCTAGGGAATCTGCAAAAAGTCCATTCCGGGGCAGGTTGCTTCTACAACACGTTGGATAAGTGTTATTCATTATCACTCCTTTGGGTCAAGCTTCTCTGAACCACATCCCGAGTTGCAAAAACTACCATAATCGTTTGATCTCTTGTTGGCAGGGGAACATGTTGTGTTGCATGAATAGCTGTTATCCGGCAACGATTGATGATGTCGGCGATGCTCATTAACGTTTGGTTGTCGTAATAATTCAATTGGCGCTCATGGATGATTTTTATTAATGACCCAATCATTGCTTTTTGATCAAATGGTATGCCCTTCTCAATGAGCACTTCTTTGAGGCAAACCTCCAAAATTTTCCCGCAGAGAGCCATCACGGCTATAAAACAGCCTGCATCGAAACAAATTCGCATCTCTTCTAGGGTCCTTAGGAAATCGTCCCTGTAAACCTCGTTAATGCTTCTCCGTGAACACTCCTGCAGGAGATCCTTGATCGCTTCCGCAACTTCCGTCTTCGGTCCCCCAATTAGAGCACTTACGGCTCGACGAAGTTCAATATTTGATTTTGATAATTCTCTTCCATGGTCGGATAGACGATAACCAATCCACAAACCTCCTTGTTCTCCAAAAAGCGGTAAGGGATCGCACACAATCTCAAGTAAAGAAAGTTGCTCAATATAGGTTGTCACAAGTGCAACGCCAGCATTACATAAAACTGAGCAAGTGCTTGGGTCTACGATATCTTCAACGCTTGAACGTGCACCATGTTCCACGATTGATTTTATTAGATCAAAATTCAACGCAACCGGCGGCATAGCAACCTCCTATGGTTGGGCCTGATTCTAATTGAAATCGCAGTGAATTTCACTACGTACAATGCCACACGATCTAACCATAAATAACAAATCCTTAATAGAGAATAAAGTTTAAAAACTATTGTACTGAAGCTTGTTGCAACATCGAACCATACAACATTCCCTATACTATACACAACGCGCTAAGCGCCAGCGGAAGAATTCGCAAATATTAGTATAAATTCAACATATTACATTATAATTTTTCGCAATTAATTACGGCGCTGTGTATAAATTCGGAAAACCATGAATCGCACCGAATCACGGTTCCACTCGGATCCGGGCGTCGTGCGCCACACGGTCATCAGGCCGGGAGACCACCCGGTCCCCTTCCTTCAGTCCTTCCACGATTTGGGTTCGGAGCCCCTGACGACGACCGGGCTGGACCGGCCGTCTGACCGCCAGGCCGTTTTCGTAAACGAAGACCGCCCAGCCCGCGTCGAACCGGAACAAGGCGCTGGTGGGCGCCTGCAATACGTCCTTGGCTTCCCACAAAATGAACCGGGCCAGAACCCGGAACCCATCCCCCAGCCGGGACCAGTCTTCCGCCGGGTCCGCCGGGTCCACCAGCACCAGCACCCGTTGTTCCTCCACGCCCAGAGTGGAGACCTTGGTGAAAGCCAAGGGTTCCACGCGGCGGACGCGGCCGTGAAGCACCCGGTCTCC
>JAGVGV010000152.1 GCA_020056895.1 Deltaproteobacteria bacterium | reverse complement strand
TCACGCCGTACAGACCGCCCAGGGAGCCCTGATGGAAGAAGGACAGGAAGGCGCCGGTGGCGGCGAAAACGAACATGATTTCATGAAGGTTATGGGCGAAAAAGTGGAATTCGGGCACCTTGTTGATTTGCCGGTTTTCCAGGATGTTCGGCAGGAATTCAATGGCCAGAACCATCATGTAACAGGTGATGCAGAACGACACTTCGGTCAGCATCGAATGGACGTTGGCGTGCCAGAAAATGAACCAACCCCGTAGCGGCTGGCCGATGTCGATGCCCAGCATGGCCATGGCGCCGGTATAACAGATGAAACCGATGATGACCGACAGGTTGATGATGGACTTTAGTTCTTTTTTGCCCACCACATAGAACAGAAAGCCCGTAAAAAAAGCGCCCGCGCCCAGGGCGATGACCCCCAGGTCAAAGACGATCCATAGGGCGAAGGCGTAGTAGTCGTTCATCCCGGTCTGGTTCAGGCCGAAATACAGGCAGAAAAAGGCGCCGATGCCGCCCAGGCCAAGCAAGGTCAGCCAGGGGGTGAGCCCCAGGAAGAAGACGGCTCCGGAAGTCCTTTGCGAGCCGTCCGGAATCAGTTCCGCGTCGATATATTGAGCCATGGTCGAACCCCGCTGTTAGTACCCGGTGCCCTTGGGCACGTCGAGGTAGTTGTCGGCCTTCAGGCGGACCCATTCCTGGGTGGAGAGATAGTACACCTTCGGTTCCGTCCCCAGCTTTTCCAGAAGACGGAACGCATCCTTGTGCCGTTCCTTCAGGAGCTTATGAACCTGATGCTCGGGATTGTTCAGGTCCCCGAAGGTAATGGCGCCCGAAGGGCAGGCCTGGGTGCAGGAGGTCTGGTACGTTTCTTCCGGGATCGTCCGTTCGCCTTCGGCGTACGCCCGTTCCTTGGCCGCCATCAGACGGTGGTGGCAGAAGGTGCACTTTTCCACCACGCCGCGCATCCGAGGCGCCACGTCCGGGTTCAACTGCCCGGTCATCTGGGCCACGTGGGCCTTGTACAGAGGCCACGGATCGAACCAGTTGAAATACCGGGCGTGATACGGACAGGCCGCCATGCAGTACCGGCAGCCGATGCACCGGGTGGGAATCTGGCTGACAATACCGCCGATCTCGTCCTTGGTCGTGGCCGTGGGCGGGCAGACCGAAACGCACGGGGTATGGTTGTCGCAGTGCATGCACGGCCGGGGCAGGTAGGCCACCCGGGCATTGGGGAAGGCCTTGCCGTTTTCCAGCCGGTACACCCGCATCCAGGTGATGGAGCGGATTTTGTCGGATTCATCCTCCAGGACGTACACATTGTTTTCGGCCATGCAGGCCACCGCGCAGGTGCCGCACCCGGTGCACTTGTCCAGGTCGATGACCATGCCGTATTTGATGCCCGATGTCGTGGGAGCGCTGGAACTCATGGTCTACCTCACACCTTGGTCAGATTGGCTTTGGTGCCCCACCACAGGGCTTGTCCGGAGAGCGGATCCGGGGTCCGGTCCACGAACTCCATGGGATTCATGCCCTTACCCCGGAGGTAATACCCGAAGCCCCGGTGCCCCAACCCAAGCGGCGCGTAGATCACGCCGGGCCGGGCTCCTTCGAAGAGATGCACCCGGACATGGGCGGCGCCTTTCAGCGTATCCAACCGGGCCAAATCCCCTTCATACAGATGGGCTTTCTCCGCCGTTTCCGGGTGAATCTCCACCACCAGCTCGTTTCCGGCCAGGGTGATGTCTTCGAGCAGTTTGGTCAGATACGGCGCGTTGCCCCGGGCGTTGGTCACCATCTTGAGCTGTTCCACCGGCATCATCAGCAACGGCAGGGCGTCGGAAGGCTTGGGCGCGATGGGTTCATAATGCGGCAGGCACAACTGGTCGGCCTTGGCTTTGAGTCCCAGTTCCACCATGGCCGCTTCGGGTCCCTTTTCGCCTACGAAGCCCGCCAGGGCGGCCTGCAAGGTCTGGCTGAAGAACTCGAATTTGGTGGACGGCGTAAGGAACGTGTTTTCCAGAACGCCGAAGGTGAAGCCGGGATCGTACCAGAACCGTCCGGCCGCCAGGGCTTTTTGGAATTCCTTGACATCCTTGAACTTCTGGGGCTCGTCCTTCTGGCCGAACACATCGGCCGCCAGATTGCCTTTGGCCACTCGGCCCCGGCCCGAACTGAACAGGCCTTCGGCCGCCTTTTGGACCATTTCGGCGTGGTTTTTGAACGGCAGAGCCTGAGCCGCCGAACCGCCTACCGCCTTGGCCAGACCGGCCAGAATATCGCCGATGGGCTTGGCGTCGAAGCCGGTATCGGTCAGAGCCCCGGCCGCGCCGAACACCGGGAAAGGCACGGAAGGCGGCGTGGTCACTTCCACCGGGCCGTCGAAGTTCGAGGTTTCGGGCAATGCCAGGTCGGCCAGCATGCCGCTGTCGTCGGCCAGCGAATTGAACGTGACCACCAAAGGCGCCTTGGCCAGAGCGGCCACGAAGGCGCTGGGGTTGGCCCCGAAAAAGGCCGGATTGGCCTGATCCAGGATCACCACGTTGACCGGATAAGGACCGCCGCCCAGAATGGCATCGGTCAGGTTTTCAAGGATGCTCGGAGTCAGCGGATATTTGGCGGACAGGGCGCCGTCGAGCCTCGGCATGGCCAGGGTGGTTTTGGCTTTGTCATCCACCGGAGCTTCGGCCAAGGGAGTCAACGGCAGGCTCCGACGAACGATCACGCCGCCGGGCTGGTTGATGTTGCCCACCAGGGCGTTGAGGGCCATCACGGCCATGAGTTCATACACCGGAGTGGGAGCGGCGCCGGCGCCTCGGCCGCCCAGGGCCAAAGGCGCCTTGGCCTTGGCGAATTCCTTGGCCAGGGCTTCGATTTTCTCCGCCGGCACGCCGGTCAGTTCGCTCACCGCCTTGGGCGCGTATTCCCGGATGACCAGGTTCTTGAATTCCTCGAACCCGAATGCGTGGGCTTCCACCCAGTCCTTTTTGAAAAGGCCGTCCCGGATGATCACGTGGGCCAGGGCCAGGGCCAGGGCGCCTTCCGTGCCCGGGGCCGCGGCCACGAAATCATCGGCCTTCGAAGCCGTCAGCGACGCCCGTGTATCCACTTGGACCAGTTTTACGCCGCCCTTGGTTTTCCAGGAGGAATAGGCCTGGATGGACCGGACCGGAGACCCCCAGCCTTCGATCAAGGCGCAGCCGAAGGACAGGACGAAGGAGGCTTTGCCCAGATCGTACCCGATCTGGTTGGTATGGCCGAACTGAGCCTTTTCGGCCACGGCCCGGGAAATCTCCAGAGACGGCATCTCGACGAAGTTCGGCGAACCATACGCGGCCATGAACCGGCGGGCG
>JAGVGV010000180.1 GCA_020056895.1 Deltaproteobacteria bacterium | reverse complement strand
GCCGAAGCGGCTGGTTCCCATGGGGATACTCCGTCCGCCGGGTCCACACGAACCGTGGCGACGGAAGAATGAATCGTTTAATATTTTGATTTTATTAACAAAATTATTATTATTAAAAATTATCTGGCAATCACTCGGGTTCTCTGAGCATAATAGACGATAATTTTACATAAATGATGAAAAAATCGCTTGACCTAGGCATCACTCCATGATACAGTGCTTTCAAAGATGAGCAAGCGGTCCTTGCGACCTCGTGTGCTTCTTGGGTGTTCGTGCCCGGTCTGGATCGGCGAGTCCCGCGGAAAATTGGCACAGCCTTATTGGTCGGGGCATTGACCGACAGTTCTTCACGGCATCTTAGGAAGCCATAAAGGAAATCCGGCCCCCTCTGGGGGCCGGTTCCATTTTTGGGACAAAATAGAGCTTTCCGTCGGTCCAGACCGGCCGGTCGAACCCCTTCCAAAATCAAGCCGTCAACCATGAAGGCCGCGCCAAGCACATTTCGCTCGGAGTCATCGATCGCTCACTGGCGAACATTCTTCCCCGGATCCCCCACGAAAATGAAGGCGCCCCACAAAAGCGGATGGGCCTGGCCGTATTTCCGGCGAACCACGTCCATTTCGTCCAGAGCGGCTTGCCGGAGAGCCTGAGCCCGGTCGATTCCGCCTTCCTGCATCAGCGAATAAAACCGGACCATCAGTTCCCGGGTTTCCACATCCGGGACCGGCCACAGACTGGTTACCAGGCTTTGGGCGCCGGCCTGAAGAAACGCCCGCCGCAGACCGTACACCCCTTCCCCATTCTGGATTTCGCCCACTCCGGTATCGCAGGCCGAGAGCACCACCAACCGGGTGCCCGCCAGGGAAAGCCCCAACACCTTTTCCGCCGTCAGCAGGCCGTCGCCGGCGTCCTCGGCGTCCCCGGCTTCCCCGCCAACGGCCCGGTTGGCTCCAGCCAGAGCCAGGCCCGAACGGACCAGGGGATTAAACCCGGAAGAAACCTCCAGCGAACCGGATTCGCCCTGACGGCCCAGGGGCCACAGGCCTTCCCCTCCCAGACGGGCGATCTGCCGGTCGCTGAGGAAAAAACCGTGAGTGGCCAAGTGGATGAGCCTTGGCGGGGGGTCCAGGCCGAGAGCTCCCTCGGTGGCGGCCGGTCCGGTATGGACCGTGGGCGCGGATGGTTCCAATATCCGGGCAATGGCCTGGACTTCCTCGGCCGCGCCGGGCAGCGGCTTGAAAAAAAGGCCCGTCCGAGAGGCCCGGTTCGGTTCCGTACCCGTCGGCTTCGCGGATGGTTCCCCGGCCGCCGGCCCGGAGTCCTTTGCTCCATCGCCCGAGGCGGACCGGTCATAATCCGGCGCCCCCAAAAGAAGCGGAGGACCGGACGGACCGGACGACGCTCCCAAGCCCAGCAAATCACGGCCCGAAGGCAGGTAATAAAAGGTATAGTCTTCCACCAGAAACCGGTCGTCCGGCCCCGCCAGGGTTTCAAAAGGGATCAAATGCAGTTGGCCGTCCGGAGAAAGGTAGATTCGCCGGGCATCGCCGATCAGGGGCATCAATGGGGCGAAAACCCGGTCGTACAGGTCGCGGGCGGCGGGTTTCCATTTCTGGCTCCCGAATTCCCGGGTATCGGTAACGGCTTCGCGGAACCGGACCACGGCCTGATCGATCGCCTCGGCCGGCCCCAGGGAGACCCAGTGAAGAGGCCCGTCGGCTCCGGGATGGACCACGAAGGCGTGGTATTCATCCTGGCTGAAGGGGGTCCCCTTTTCCCGGAAATGAAAATCCACGCGGCCCAGGCGGACGATTTCAATCAGCACCGTCCCCGGTTCCAGCTTTTGGGCCACGCTTCCGGCATCCGCTTTCAGCGCGTCCCGGTGGCGGGCGTAGGTTTGGCTGAACCGGGCGATTTCGGCTTCAAGTCCCGCTTTTTTTTCTTCAAGAACCTTGATCTGAGTTCTGAATTCGTCCAAAGACCGTTCATCCGGCCGCGAAAGCATCCGGCGGGATAAAAGGGATCGGATCTGGCCCAGTTCGGCGAGCAGTTCCCGGGCCTTGGGATCGCCGTGAAGCAACAGGGCCTCGTGGAACCGCCGCTGGCTTTCCAACACCCAGCCCTTGCGTTTCAGCCAGAGCCCCAGAGCGTCCTTCCGGGCCGCCGGGTCCATGCCCAGATGGTTGGCGACCAGGGACAGGGCGGCATCCAAAGCCCAGGTTCGCCGGGCGAGAAAGGCGGTTTTTTCCGCTTCGGACGTGAAGCCGATCACGTTGTCGGCCATGGCTTCATCCACGGCCATGGCCCGAAGAAAGGCATCGTGCGCTTCACCATAACGTTTTTGGCGGGCCAAGGTGAAAGCCAGGGGGTAGAGATACAGGGCCACCCGGGGATGCCGGGGGCCCAGGGCGGTTTCCACGGCCGAAACGGCCCACCGGTTCATGGTTTCGGCCCGATCGTCCGCGCCCGTCAGATAATACAGCGCGGCCAGACTCATGAACCCGGCCGCGGTTTCGGGATGGTTGGACCCCAACGCCGTTTCCCGTATGTTCACGCTTTCGCTGAAAAACGCCTCGGCCGAGGCATAGTCGGCTTTTTTCAGGTGAAGGGCGCCGATGTTTTCAAGGTCCCGGGCCACCTGGATATGCCGGGGGCCCAAAATCCGCCGGTGGATGTCCAGGGCTTTCCGATGGAGTTCCAAAGCCCGTTCCGGTTCATCGGCTTCCAGGGTCCCCGCCAGGTTGGACAGGGTGGACGCCACGTCCGGATGGTCCGGCCCCAGGGCTTTTTCCCGGATGGCGAGGACCTTTTCGTGAAGAGTACGAGCCTCGCTGGTCCGTCTTAGCCTTTGGTTGAATTCGGCCAGGTTGTTGTACGCCGAAGCCAGAGCCAGGCTGTCCGGGCCTTCGCGGCGTTCGATGGTCCGGGCGGCCCGGTCCAACAGGCCTTGAGCCCCGGCCAGGTCGCCCTGTTCTTGTAGGATCAGGGCCAAATTGAGCAGATTGACGGCCAGGTCGGGATGGTCGGATCCCAGGACATCCTCCTGAATGGCCGCCGCCCGGCGGTATTCCCGTTCGGCCCCTTGGGGGTCTCCGCTTTCCCAAAGAAACCGGGCGTAAAGGTTCAAGGTCCGGGCCAGCTCGGGATGCCGGGGCCCCAGCCTTTTTTCCATGGCGTCCAAAGCTTTTTGGAACAAGGGCCCGGCTTCCGCCAGCCGGCCGCCTTCGGTCATCACGGCGGCCAGGCCGGAATAAACGGCGGGCAGTTGAGGGCTGTCCGGTCCTTGAGCCAGGGTCAGGATGTCCTGAATCCTCCGGTAAAGGCTTTCCGCTTCGGCATAGGCGCCTCGAGTTCGGGCATTGTTGGCCAGCCCGAAAAGAACTCCAGCCACATCGGCGTGGTTCGGCCCCAGCCGGACCATGAACACATCCAGAGCCCGGCGGTGAAGGGGTTCGGCCAGGTTCGGCTTGCCCCAGCGGTCGTACAACCCAGCCAAGTGTTCGGCGGCTTCGGCGGTTTTCAAGTGATCCGGACCCAAAACCCGGCCCAGGATATCCCAGGCCCGGCGGTACCGGCTTTCGGCCTGCTCGTATTCGCCGGCGGCGGCGTCCACTCGGCCCAAGGACAAAAGGCTTTCCGCCACGTCGGGGTGATCCGGCCCCAGGATTTTTTCGCGGATTCGAAACGCTTCGCGGGCCGGCTCCCGGGCCTGGTCCGGCTGGCCCAGGTCGCGGTATATCCTGGCCATCCGGTCTAGGCCCCGGGCGGCTTCCAGGCTTTCATCGCCGTATGTTTTCCGCTGAAGGTCCAGGGACCGTTGCATGACCGGAAGCGCCGCCGATGGGTTGCCCAACTGGATATGAAGGGTGGCCAGGTCTTCGAGGTCCCGGCCCAGTTCCGGCGCTTCGGAGCCAGCCAGCCGCTCCCGGGCCTCCACCCGCCGAAGGGCGAAGGGAAGGGCCTCGGACGGCCGCCCCAGGTCCGAGTACACCTGGACCAGCCCGGCCAGGATGGTCACCCGGGTTTCGTCGGCCAGGT
>JAGVGV010000479.1 GCA_020056895.1 Deltaproteobacteria bacterium | reverse complement strand
CTCCGCGCCCAAGGCCAAGCCGGTCCAAGCGGTCCCGGTGGAAAAAGAACCCACCAAGCCGGCGAAGCCGAAAAAACCTGCTCCGGCCAAGCCGACGGCCAAGGCCAAAAAGTCTAAATAGGCGGCCGGGAGGAACGATTCATGAAACAGGTATTCTCGCGGCCCAAGTCCCTGAAGGACGTCCCCTTTCACTTCTGCGGCGGCTGCCATCACGGCGTGGTCCACCGGCTGGTGGGCGAACTTCTGGATGAATACGATCTGCGGTCCAAAACCATCGCCGCCGCGTCCGTGGGCTGTTCGGTGTTTTTGTACGACTATTTCGATATCGACGTGGTGGAATCGCCCCATGGCCGGGCGGCGGCCGTGGCCACGGGCGTCAAACGGGCCCGGCCGGACCGGTTCGTCTTCACCTACCAGGGCGACGGCGACCTGGCGGCCATCGGCACGGCGGAGATCATCCACGCGGCCAACCGGGGCGAAAAGATCACCGTGGTCTTCGTCAACAACACCATTTACGGCATGACCGGCGGCCAGATGGCGCCCACCACCATGCTGGGCCAGAAAACCACCACCAGCCCGTACGGCCGGGCCTGCGAAGACTGCGGCCAGCCCGTCCGCATGGCCGAACTCATGGCCGGATTGGGCGGCACGGCCTACTCGGCCCGGGTGGCGGTCAACGACATCAAGAACCTTACCCAGGCCAAAAAGGCGCTCAAAAAGGCCTTCGAAGCCCAGCTTCAAAAAAAGGGCCTGGGGTTCATCGAATTCCTCTCCTCGTGCCCCACCAACTGGAAAATGGGGCCGGCCGAAGCCAACGCCCGGATCAAGGACGAACTGATCCCCTACTTTCCCCTGGGGGTCTTCGTGGACAAGCTGGGCGAAGCGGCCTGAGGTGATAACACGGACGGGCGGGGCGAGTACGCCGGCCCGCCAGGGCTCGCGAGAAGCGAACCGCTTTTCAGACAGCGCGAACGAGCGAACCGGGGCTTAATGAAAAACGAGCGATTTTGGCCCGAATCAAGGAGGGTAAGGTTTTGAAGCCGGAGGAATACTTTTCGTATTTTGAGGACTTCAAAACCGAATCCGACGAAGAGTCGGGGCAAAAGAGCCGTTTTGCATAAGGCCTCGACTAGGAGACAAGACGTTGTACTTCGATGCGATCTTCGCCGGCTTCGGCGGCCAGGGCGTTCTGTTCATCGGCAATCTGCTGGCCCAGGCGGCCATGAGCGATGGCCACAAATGCACTTATATGCCCGTGTACGGCGTGGAAATGCGGGGCGGCACGGCCAACTGCACCGTGGTGGTGTCCGATGACGACATCGGGTCGCCCATCATCCAGCATCCCCTGGCGGCGGTGGTGATGAACAAGCCGTCGCTGGACAAATTCGGCCCCCTCGTCAAAAAGGGCGGGCTGTTGATGGTCAACGCCTCGCTCATCGAACCGGCCGACGTCAAGGTCAAAGGGCCGGAAGTTTTGATGGTGCCGTCCATGGAACTGGCCAAGGAAGCGGGCAGCGACCGGCTGGCGAACATGGTCCTGTTGGGCGCCCTGGCTCAGAAGACCGGCGTGACCTCGGTGGCGTCGCTGACCCGGGCCATGGTGGAATCCCTGCCCGAACGGTCCCACAAAATGATTCCCACCAATACCCGGGCCCTCGAACGGGGCGCGGCCTTCGTTATTGAAGGAAAGTGAGCCGGGCCATGACCGACGACCCCAAAAAGCGGAACGACCAGAGCGAACGGTACGACGATTTCCTGGCGGGTATCGACCAGATGCAGGCCGTCGAGCGCGAAAAGCAGTTCCTGAAAGGGATATCGGAACACGGCGGCGGCGAGGACGACCTGACCGTCCTGGGGCCCCTGGGGGACCGGGTGCGGGGCATCCGCGAGCAGAAGGGCTTGTCGCTGGCCGATGTGGCGTCGCGGACCGGGTTCGACCCGGGGTACCTGGCCAGGATCGAATCGTCCGAAGTGGCTCCGCCCCTGGGCGCGCTCATCAAACTGGCCAAGGCCCTGGACATGAAAATGGGGTATTTTCTGGGCACGGGCGAGGCCGTGGCCTATTCCGTGGTGCGCAAAGACGAACGCCGGAAAATATCCCGCCGGGCCCGGACCGAAGACAAGAAGTACGGGTACACGTACCAGTCCCTGGCGCCGAACATGGCCGACCGGAAGATGGAACCCTTTCTGGTGACCTTGGAACCCAGCGAGGACGTCCAGACGTCGACCCACGCGGGCCAGGAATTCATTTTCGTGCTGGACGGCCGGATGGAAGCCATCGTGGGCGAGGACCGCATTGTCCTGGACGCCGGGGATTCGATCTACTACGATTCGACCGTGGCCCACATGGTCCGCTGCGTCGATGGCCCCCAAACTTTGATTTTGGCGGTGCTCTACACGAATGATAAGTAGGGGGGGGAACAGGTGGTCCATCCCATAGGTGGCTTGATGGAAAAAGGGGAAATCACATGCTGACAACCCAACAAATAGGAAAAGCGGGTGAATTATTAGTTCAGTATAAGTTGCTTATAGCGGGAATAGAATCAGCCCGGATGACAACCGATTCCGGAATCGATTTAGTGGCTTATTCACCTCGCCATAAGACCGCTTACACAATCCAAGTCAAAACCAATGAAAAGCCGAAGCCTGGCG
>JAGVGV010000536.1 GCA_020056895.1 Deltaproteobacteria bacterium | reverse complement strand
TGGTCCAATGGCTTTTCTTGAATTCGAACTGTAATCCTTCATCCCGTCCCGCTGGGCCATCCCCGGCGGGATGGATTCAAAACAAAACCAATATCAAGAGATTCACCACGGATGACACGGATAGCACGGATAATTTAATACATCAATATCATTCATATTTTTTGCCATTTTTTTTTCACCGGCTTGTTCCAATGTTCCATGATGCCAAACGGCGTCTTTCGGTTTTATCCGTGTCATCCGTGATATCCGTGGTCTAATGGCTTTTCTTGAATTTTACTCTGCTACCCGGCCCGTTCAACGGCCTACCTGAAGGGAATACATCCCAAACGTCAATTTTATGACGATTTGGTCCTGATCCTCGGCCCTCCATCCGAGTGGACGCTTATTTATAATTTATTGATATAATATGATAATCAATATGAATACCTTGACCGGAAGCGGTTCCACCAGGTTGGCACGCGGTTTGATCTCCATGGCTCCGGAATGGCCATCGTTTCGCCCCGGAAAGGAGATCATGAGTCATGCCCGGTCCGATTCAAAGCGCCCGCCCCGCCCCTCCATCCCCGTATACCCGTGCGGTCGAATCCACGGCCTGGCGAAGGGAAATGCTCGACCAGATGCTGGCCAGGGTCCGCGAAGCCCAACCCGCGGTCGCCTCGGCTCGAGCCGCCAAACCCGCCGGCCCGCCGCCCAAAGGATCGTTGTTGGACGTATATATTTGACGAAGAAGACTCGGGTGGCACGATCTGACGGCTTCTTTCAGGGGCCTCTGGCTTAGATGCGCGATGGATGGTAAGCTGGAGGAGTTATGCGCATTGTGGGAGGTCGATATCGCGGCCGCAAGCTGGCTGTACCCAAGTCCGCGCCCGTCCGGCCGACGGCCGATCGGGTGAAGGAAGCCCTGTTCAGCATCCTGGCCAACCGGGTGACCGACGCCCGGGTGCTGGACCTGTTCGCCGGCAGCGGCGCCCTGGGGATCGAAGCCGCCAGCCGGGGCGCCGAGCGAGTGGTGCTGGTGGACCGGGACCCCAGGTCCATCGCGGCCATCGAGCGGAATACCCAATTCCTGGGGCCGGAAACTCAGGCGGTGGTTCTTCGCCTGGAAGCTCCCCGGCTTGCCCCCCGTCTGAAAGAGCTGGGGCCCTTTGATCTGATTTTCATGGACCCGCCCTACGGCACGGACCTGGCCTCCCGAACCCTCGAGACCCTGAGCCGCGAAAACCTGGCCGCGCCGGAAGCTCTGGCGGTGGTGGAAACCGACCGGTCCGAAACTCTGGCCCAGGCCGAAGGCTGGCGGCTGGTTCAGCGGCGGGATTACGGCCGGACATCACTCTGGTTTCTGGAGCCCGACGCCGAAGATTCGGGCTCGGACGAATCCGGCTGATTTTTCGCCCCTTTTCCCAAAAAACCATCCCCCTATCAGGAGCAGGACCTTGGTTGAAAAGGTCCCAGAATCCTTTGGGGATGGATGCTATTTCCCTTTTTTACGGGCCGCCCCTTTGGACGGCAACGGAGCCCGGGATTCCAAACCGGCCGTCTTTTTGGGCGGCGGGGCGGGCGGAACGAACCCCTGTGGGGATTCCTCGGCCAGCGCGGGGGATCGGAGCATCCGCCGGTAATAGGCCAATAAAAGGCAGGTCATCGGAAGGCCGATCAAGAGGCCCAACATGCCCAAAAGTTTCCCCCAGACCGAAAGCGACAACAGGATCATCGCCGGGCTCAGACCCGTGACTTCCCCCATGATCCGGGGCGTCAACACCAGGTCCTGGATGAGTTGGACCACCAGGAATACCAGACAGACCAGCCCCACGTGGACCCACAGGTTGCCTCCCACTTCAAGGCCGTGGACCAAAGCCAACAACACCGCCGGCGGGAAACCCAGGGCCTGGAGGTACGGCGCCATGTTGAACAACCCGATCACGAGCCCCAGCAGAATCCCCATGGGCAGCCCCAGCAGGGAAAAACCCACGGCCAACAGCACGCCGGTGATCAGGGCCACCAACGCCTGAGCCCGGAAATAGCGGCTCATGGCCGCGTCGAATTCCTTTACAAAATCCACGATCCCGTCCCGGTACGCCGGCGGTAGCAGATCCCGCCAGCCTTCCTGAACCTTTCGGTAGTCGATCAGCAGAAAAACCAGATAAATCAATATGAAACCCAGTCCCACCAGCCCGGTGAGCACGCTGGCGGCTCCGGCCAGAAAGCCCCAAAGGCCCGGCATCACCTTTTTGGCCACATCCTGAACCGCGGCCCAGAATTTTTCGGTGCGAAAAAGCCGCTGAACCTCATCCCGGGCCGCCTGTTCCTTGATGAAGGCCCACAGGTCCGGCGGCAGGCTTTTCGCCGCCCGTTCCGCCACGGTGGAATTGTGGACCACGTCCGATAGCACCTGGCCCATATGCGCCGCTTCGCGAACCACCAGCGGCGCCACCACCATCACGGCCAAAACCAGTGCCAGGAGGACCAGAGCCAGGGCCGTTATCACCGCCAGCACGTGGTTCCGGATCCGGCGGCGCAGCCACATGACCAGGGGATGGACCAGATAGGCCAACAGAAACGCGATCACGAAGGGGATCAAAACATCGCTCAGGTATCCCAATAGCCACACCAGGCCCCATATGAGGGCCACCGTGATGCCCAGCCGGATCACCCGATCGAAAGTAAAGGGACGGTTGTCGAGCAGCGAGCGGTCCAGCACGGGAACGGTCCTCCTCAAAGCGTTTCGGAAGGGGTCAGGTTTTTTTCCGTATTTCGGCGATCAATTCATCCAGGGGCGTTTCATCCCCCAACTTCAATACCACATGCCCCGGTTCCTGAGGAAGAGAAGCCGCTTTGGCCGGGCCCCGGGGGGGATCGGAAGCCGGTTCCTTGCGTCCTGAGGGCATGGAGGTCCCCGGTCCGTGAGGCGCGGGTCCATGGGGAGGCGGACCGGACGGCGGGCCGGCCGAAGGCGACGATCTCGGTCCGGCGGTCTTGGCCGGCCCTGAAGCGGCGTCGGGATCGATTTCGGCCAAAAGGTCGGACATGGATTCCTCTTCGGCGATCACGTACCGGCCGGAAGGGTCCCAGTACGAAGCGGGGCCGGCCGGAGGCGCGGGGGCCGAGGGCGTGGACGAGAGGGACGGCGAAGGAGGCCGGGAACGGGCGCCCGAAGAAACGGCGGGAACGGACGACCCAGGAGCCTCGACCAGCGGCGAAAGATGGATGACTTCGTCCGAAACCTCTTCGCTGGGGTGGAAAATGTCTCCGGGCGGATGGAACTGGGTTCGTTGTTCCAAATATTCGGCCACGTACTGTTCCTGGGTGAACATGCCCTGAGCCCGGCCGGTCTGGATCAGGCCTTCGAGCTGGGCCAGCTTGTTTTCCCGGATCACCGTTTTCATCGCGGGCGTGGACTTCAAAATGGACAGCACCGGCACTCGGTACCCCACCCGGGTCCAATAGGAAAGCTTCTGGACCACCAGGAGTTCCAAGGTGGAAGCCACTTGAGTCCGGACCACATCCTGGGCGTCGGGCGGGAACGAATTGGCCATGCGGTACAGGGCGTCTTCTGAATTCGACGCGTGGAGGCTGGCGATCACCAGGTGGCCGGATTCCACCGCGTTCAAGGTCAGCCGGATGGTTTCGGCGTCCCTTAGTTCGCCCACCAGGATCACGTCCGGGTCTTCCCGCAATACGTCGATCAAACCTTGTTCAAAGGAGGGAAAATGCGTTCCCATTTCCCTTTGTTCCAAAAACGATTTTTTGGAAACGAACCGGTATTCCACCGGGTCTTCAAGCGTTACCACGTGGGCGGCCCGGCTGGTGTTGATTTCTTCAATGATGCCGGCGATGGTGGTGGACTTGCCGGACCCCGTGGCCCCGGTGATGAGGATCAGTCCGGTTTGAAGCGCCGCCGCTTTTTTCAGGGACGGGTGAAGGTTCAACCTGTCCAGGTCCGGAACTCGGCCGGGCAGAAGCCGAATGGCCAGGCTCAGGCCCCGGAGGGTGGCGAACACGTTGATCCGAACGCGGTAATGGCGGATGCTCCGGGCCAGGTCCACGGATTTCCTGTCCATCAGCAGCCTGCGTTCGCGGTCGGTGATCATGCCGCCCACCAGGTCATCAAGTTCATCGGGCCGCCAGACCTGAGTCCGATCCATCCGTATCTGGCCATGGAACCGGAAGACCACGGGGTGGCCGCCGGTGAGGTGGATATCCGATACGCCTTCCCGGGCGCCGATGGTGATCAGCTTTTCCAGTTTGTCCAACATGGGGGAATTATCCCAGGAAGGAAGCCCCGGGTCAAGGAAGGGCGCGAAACCGCCCGTATTCGGCGGCCGCTTCCTTCCCCAAGCGGATGCCGTTCCAGCCAGAGCCCTTTGAAAGTGAATGACGGACGAACCGGTCCACCCACTGGTTGACAAACCGCGATGGCCTCACGATAATGAGGCCCAAGTTGATAAGACCCCCTGGGGAGGTTCAGAAACGAATGATTACCTGTGACGCCTGCGGCCACGAGCTATCAGCCCGGCTTTGCCCCGAATGCCGCGATCATTCCCCGGCCAACGCCGTGTTTTGCTGCCATTGCGGCCGGAAATTCCCCAAAGGGGACGCGGCGGTTAAAAAGGCGGACGTGGACCCCTTTGACCCGGACAACCGCGTTCTGTGCGGCGACGGCGCCTGCATCGGCGTTATCGACGAAAACGGTCTCTGCACGGAATGCCGCCGTCCCTTGAGTGAATCCAAGAACATCGAGGCTTGATCGTGGCCGCCGGTCCGGACTTTTTTCTCCGCTGCCCCCAATGCGGCGCCAAGAACCGGATCCCGCCCGACCGGATTGATGAACAACCCCGGTGCGGACGGTGCCGGGCCGATATCCCCGTAAAAGGGGTGTTTTCCGGCCGGCCCCTGATCGTTACCGACTCGAGCTTCGAGCGGGATGTCCTGAAATCGCCCCTGCCCGTGTTGCTGGACTGCTGGGCGCCCTGGTGCGGTCCCTGCCGGTCCATGGCCCCGGTCATCGACCAATTGGCCATGGCGTATAAAGGCCGGGTTCGCGTGGCCAAGCTCAATACCGATGAACAATCCGCCACCGCCGCCCGGTTCGATATCCGAAGTATTCCCACGCTCCTGATCTTCGACCGGGGCCGCCTGGTGGACACTCTGGTCGGGGCTCTCCCCCGAGCCCAGATCGAAGACCGCATAAAGGGGTTTATTTAAATTTTTTCAATACAATAGCCGCCCATGCTCTAAGGACGGCCTTATCACCCCGGGGCGCTCCCCGGGGTTGATTTCGATCGGTTGTTTTCGGGTCGATCTTGTTGTTTCAACCAAGGAGGAACAGATGAAATTCGGGAAATGGTTCGTTTTTCTTATTGCGGTTTCTTTTATTACGATGGCGGCCTCCGGAGCCTGGGCCGACTGCCGGGGCTGTTGCGCCGGTCATGGCGGAACCCTGTGCAAGGACGGAAAAACCGTCTGCAAGGACGGCACGGCCCTGACCGACAACTGCGTGAAAAAGGGTTGCGACGCCTGCGCGGCGCCGGCCCCCAAGAAGCCCAAAACCACCACGCCGCCGTCCACCCCGCCGTCCACCACCACGCCGCCGGCGACCACCACGCCGCCGAACGGATAACCTGAACGGTCGCTCTCCGTCCAACTGGAACGAGGGCGCAAGCCGGAAACGGGTGGGGCGGGGCTCCACCCGTGGTTTTTGGAAAAAGGAGACAAGAACCCCAATGTACGAGCTGAAAGTGATCGGCCGGTTCGCCGCCGCCCACAACCTAAGGGAATTTTACGGAAAATGCGAAGACCTTCACGGCCACAACTGGCTGGTGGAAGCCGTGGTTGAGGCTCCGGACCTGGACGCCGCGGGCTTGGTGCTGGATTTCGGGGTCATCAAAAAGCTGCTCAACGAGGCCCTGGACCGGCTGGATCACAAATACCTAAATGAAATTGAACCCTTTAAAACGCTCAACCCCACTTCGGAAAACATTGCCCGCTTCATTTACGATCATCTTTCGCCCGCCATCCACGCCGCGTCCCAAGGCCGGGCCCGCGTGACCCGCGTTACCGCCTGGGAATCCGAAACCGCTTCGGCCACCTATATCGCCTGACCTTCGGGTATCGCCTGAATTCCGAAGGAGGCGGCCGGGACCGAAGAATAGGATGAAACGGTTTGGGGCGAGGCGGACCTCGCCCCCTGGTTCGTCCCGCCGGTGGAAATCATCAGTCCTGTTTCCCTACCGCCTGGAGCCCTTTGATGGTCAAAAGCTGGTTGATGTCCGTGGTTTTCAGGTTCAGGCCGCCTTCGCTCATGGGCAGGAGCATGATGGATTTACCTTGAAGCGCTTCGGCCAGCCGGAGTTTGACCATGGTTTCGCCGCCCGTCCCCACCAGGGCTTCGTTCATTTTACGGATGCCCTCGGCTTCGGCCTCGCCTTCCACCTGAATGGCTTCGGCGATATTTTTTTGCCTGGAAAAATAGGCATCGGCTTCGATTTTGGCCTGCTGGAATTCACCGTCGGCCCGGGCCACCATCTTGTTCACTTCGCCCTTGGCGTCTTCGACCTTCCGCTTGTAATCCTCCACGGCGGCACGAGTGGCGCTTTTGTTCTGTTCGGACTGTTGATCCGCCACTTTCCGGCCTTCGATGGCCTTCTGATACGCAGGATTGAAACGGTAGTCCTTGGGCAGCACCCGTTCCACGATGATGCCCATGGGTTCGAGGATCCGCGACAATTCTTTCTGGGCGGCCTCCGCTTTTTTCTGGCGGTAATCGGCCACGTAAAATTCTTCCGTTTTCAGCTCGCCAAAAATATCCCTGGGCCGGCTGCGGGCCACGGTTCTAAGGATTTTTTCCTTTACTTCCTGGTCGTTGGCGGCCACGTTCTGAAGGATATACGGGGCTTTTTCCGGATTGATCCGGTACGCCACAATCACATCCAGGCTGATGTCGTTGCCGTCCACGGTTTTGAACAACAAATCATCCCGGGTTTTTCTGTCTCCCCGCTGAGCATCGATAACCATTTCCAGGTTCTGGAGTTTGGTGTCGAAGGTGTGCCAGTCGTTCAAAAAAGGGATGAAAAAATAGGTCCCGCCCGGCGGGTAGATGCGGTCTTCCACGCCCTTTTCCCCCACCAAGGCGAATTTTTTGGTGCGGACCCCCACCTCGGTGGCGGCGGTGGATTTCATGGCGCAGCCCGAAAGGAGCAAAACGGCCAACAGCAACAGGCAGATCAGATGATTTCGCTTCATGGAAGGCCTCCTATTCGCCGCCCTGGCGTACGCCCAGGAGTTTCAGGGTCTTGTCCAGGTTCAGAGGATTGATGCCGTCCGCGCCGTCGCTGGACAGGACCACCACCTCGAGACCCTTGAAGGCATCGGCCATGGCCAGGCCGACCATACGGTCCGAACCTTGCCCCTGGAGCGCGGCGTTCCTCAGTTCGGCTTTCTTGGCTTCGGCCAGTTTCACCATCAGATCGCCCTTGGCTCGCTGGGACCGGACATACAGGTCCTTTTCGGCCCGCCTTGTGGTCACGAAAGCTTCACCCTCCGAAAGCTTGACGGCCACAGACATTTCGCCTTCCTGCATCACTTTTTTCAGCTTGGCGCCTTCTTCCGCCGCTCGTCGTTCCGCCTGGTTCTTGAAGACCATCTGGTCCTTCAGCTTACGTTCTTCTATATTTTTTTGGATCTCGTCGCTGTATTTGAAATAGCGAACCAGCAACTCATCCACGTGCAACCCTTTGGGTTCCAATTCGGCGTTGAGCTTTTGTTTCGCGGCCTGGGTTCGTTCCACCCGGCGGGTGCTGATGTAAAATTCTTCCGTGGTCAGTTCGCCCAGCATTTCCTTGAGCACCGGTTCGGTTTTGGGGATGATGCCGTTGTCCTCGAAAAGCTTGCCCGGCCCGATGAGGGTAAAAACCTTGTGCGGGTCCTTGATCCGGTACAGAACGGACACATCCACATCCACGAAAAAACCATCGGACGTTTGGATGTGGGCCGCTTTTTCCTGGCGGGAATAAAAGGCGGCGGTGCTGGGGGAATTGGTCATTTCCAGGACCTGGGTGTCCCGGGGCAGCCGGTGCATCTGGTGGATGCCCATGGGCAG
>JAGVGV010000381.1 GCA_020056895.1 Deltaproteobacteria bacterium | reverse complement strand
GGGCAAAGCCCTGACCCCCCGGGATCCGGGGCTTTACGCCGGATCCGAATTGGGGACAGGGCAAAGCCCTGACCCCCTGGGATCCGGGGCTTTACGCCGGATCCGAATTGGGGACAGGGCAAAGCCCTGCCCTCCCGGGATCCGGGGCTTTACCCTGTCCCCCGGGGCGAGGGGAAAAAAAGACCCGCAATGATTATTTTTCCTTTTTCTGTGGATTTATGGGCTCGTCATCCTTTTTTTCCGGTTTCGATCATCTCGAACTTCCAGGCGCAGTACCAGTCCGCCGGGTGGCTGTCCGGCGGGCAGCCCACGCAGGTGGTTTTCACGCGGGGGTCGATGGTGGCGGCGAAGGTCCGGTATTCCACGATGCCCACGGACCCGCAGGGGTATTCGGCCAGGCCTTTCCGTTTCCTCGCGGACTGCACACGGCAGTCCACCATGCGGAACACGAACGAATTTTCGGTTTCGTCCACGATCTCCTGGCGGTTTAGCCGGGCGTACAGCCGGTAACCGAGCGCCTGCTTCAATCCATCCAGGCCGCCGGGTTCCGGAAGGTCCAGAAGCGTTCGGATCCGCGAAGCTTCCAGCGGGGAAAACCGCGACCAGCAGGTATCGTTGATCCGTTTGGCGTCGAATTGCCCCACTCTGGATTCCACCGCCTGGAACCATAGGCCGTCGTTGGCCAGCCAGTTGGCGGCCAAAGAGTCAAGGAGCGCGGTCAGCGTTTTTTCGTCCATGGACCAGAGCACGGCGGGCAGGCCGTCCTTCATTTCGAACCCGGTGGTCCGGGCCAGGCGGTCCACCTGAAGCGCCCAGCTTTTGTCGCCGGCTTCGTTTTCGATCCGCAGGGCTTCGTCCAGGCCCAACTGATAGGCGGTTTCCCAGAACCAGAAACCGTAATGAGCCATGGCCCGGCGGAAGGCATCAGCCACGAACCGGACCAGCATCTCCTTGGAGGGTGTGTCGGACATCGGCTTCCTCGCTTGTGTCATCATCATGGAGTTCAGGCAGGGCCTGGGCCAGAATGGCCGCCAGGGCTCGGTTTTCCTTGGGGGACCGGACCGCCAGCCGAACATGGCCGGCCAGGCCGGGGAAGGACGAACAAGGCCGAACGAGCACGCCTCGCCGCCGGAGACCGTGGACTACGGCCTCTTCGCTCATCCCTTCGGCCAGCCGGACCAGCAGGTAATTGACCCGGGAAGGGATTACCCGGCCCAACCCCAGGGATTCCAATTTCCGGGCCAGCCAGGTTCGTTCCCGATCCACCAGGGCTCGGGTCCGGCGGTCGTACGCTTCCTGGTCCAAACAATACAATCCGGCGGCCAAGGCCAGGGCGTTGACCGACCAGGGTTCGGCCTGGGCCAGCAGCCGGCCGGCGATGGGTTCGGGCGCGGCCAGGTACCCCAGCCGAAGGCCGGGCAGGGCGTAGATTTTAGTCAAGGCCCGGATCACGATCAACCGGGGATGGTCCCGAGTCCGGGGCATCAGGCTGGGGGCGGACGTGAAATCCAAAAAGGCTTCGTCCACGATCAGGTGAACGTCCTTTTCCCGGGTTCGGTCCAGCAGCCAATTCAGGACGTCCGGATCGATCAACCGGCCGGCCGGGCTGGTGGGGTTGGCCAGGTACAAGGCGTCGGGTTGTTCGGCCAGAGCCCGCTCCGCCACGTTTATCGTGACGTCCCAGTCGTCCTCGGCCCGGCAGAAAACCCTTACCGGCCGGGAACCGGCATGGCGAAGGGATTCCTCATATTCGGCGAAAGCCGGCTGGATCACCACCGGCCGCCGGAACCGGAAGACTCGGGCCGTCAGGTACATCAGCGCCGTGGACCCGTTCCCGGCCACGATCCGGTCCGGGGACAGGCCGTGCTTTCGGGCCAACCGGCTTCGCCACGAAGCGGCGAAGGGATCGGGATAATGGGCGGTCAGGTCAAAGGCTTCGAAGAGGTGCTTTTTCAAGCCCGGCGGAGGCCCCAGCGGGTTGATGTTGGCCGAAAAATCCAACAGTTCGCGGTACGGACGGCCCAGTTCCCGGGCGGCCGCGAACACATCCCCGCCGTGGCGGGCCCGTTCAAAAGGAGCGGCGGTCATCGGATGAGTTCCCCGCCGATCATCCCCAGCGCCAGCATGAAGCCCGAAGCCAGAAGCATAATCCGTTCCGCGGCCAGAACCCGCCCGATCGTGGGATAGGCGGACCCTTGGCCGATATAGGGTTTTTCCACCAAAACGCCTCCATATACGTTGGGGCCGCCCAACCTAAGGTCCAGAGCCCCGGCCATGGCCGCTTCGGGCCGGCCCGCGTTGGGGCTCGAATGCCGCCGCCCTTCGGTCCACCAGACGGCGAAGGCCCGTTTTCCCTGAAACCCCAGGCATCCGGCGGCCAGGGCGATCAACAAGGCCGCCAGCCGGGCCGGGATGAATCCGGCCAGATCGTCCAACCGGGCGGCGGCCCAGCCCAGATGCCGGTACCGGTCGTCCTTGTACCCGATCATGGAATCCAAAGTGTTCACGGCCTTGTACGCCATGCCCAAGGCCGGTCCGCCCAAGGCCAGATAGAACAGCGGCGCAACCACGCCATCCGAAAAGTTTTCGGCCACGGTTTCCACCAAGGCCCGGATCATGGCCGGCCGGTCCAGCCGGCGGGTTTCCCGGCCCACCACCATGCCCAAAAGCCGCCGGGCGTGGTCCATATCCCTTTCCCGCAAGGCCAGAGCCACCCGCCAGGTCTGGTCGTATAGTCCCTTGACGGCCAGGCAGGTGAAGGCCAGATACACCCCGACCGCCGCGCCGAACAGGGGATGAAGCCAGCCCGCCAGAGCGATCAGCCCCCAGGCCGCGCCGTACGCCAGGCCCACCACCAGAATCACGATGCCCACTCCGGCCAGCCGGAGGGCCATCGGGCTTGAAAAAACACGGCGAACCCACCGGACCAGAACCCCGATCAACCGGCCGATGAACACCACGGGATGAGGCCAGGACGGAGGGTCCCCGATCAGCAAATCCAGAATGAAGGCCGTTCCCAACGCCAATGGACCCATGGTTCCTCGAACATGGTGGCTTGAAGGCTTCCCCCGAGTCCGCCGGGTCCGGGGAAAGGCTTATGAACGAGCGACGTTACCACGCCCTAGGCCGCTCCGGCAACGGGTTTCGAGGAATGGGGCGGCCCGGCCCGCTTGGAAAGAGCCAACATTCAGGGTACAATCTAAAAAGACCTGGGATGGGTTCTATTCTAAAGAGGTGAAACCGTGGGGTATTTGAAAGACATCGCCCGGGAGCTGTATGCCCTGGAGCGCCAAGTGAGCGACCTGGCCGCGCAGGCGGACGTCGCGCCCGCCGGCCGGAAGGCATTTCTGGAAGACCAGCTTCGGAAAGTGACGGCCGAACGGGACCGGTTTCGGGGGCTTTTGGAAGGAAGGAAAACCGAACCGCTCGGCCGACGGCCCAGGTGAAGCCGCGAAAGGTGAAGGATCGTCGGCGGACAGTCCAGGTGGGAAGAACCGTCAGGAAACCAACGGCGTAAAAAACACGTGGGAGGACGAAAAATATTGCGTAAAAACAATAGGGTAGGGGAGGATTCGGGGTATTCGCGGTTCGTCGGTGGGAAAAAGTTTCCGGTCCGGGGTGTTGGGGATGGAGAGAATCCGAAAAGGGGACTTTTATTATTATCTATTAAAATCCATAAGATATATAATGTGTCAAACGGTTGTTGAATGGCCTTGAAATTGCATGAATTCGAGGCGGACCCGATGTCCGGCTAAGGAGTATCCACGTGAAAATCAACGAATCCCTATTCCGGGCCATTCTTTCCGGAGAATCCACTCAAAAGAACCAGGCCGCCGGCGATTTCGCCGAAGCGCTCAAGGCGGCCGTCAATCAAACGTCCTCGTCGTCCGTTCCAACTTCGGTTTCGGCCAGTTCCGAGCTGTTGTCGGTCTCGCCCACGGCCAGCCTGATGGCCGTTCGCGAAGCGAGCCCCGAAGCCCAGGTTCAGCGGCTGCTTTCGGCGCTGGATGAATATTCCCAGGGCTTGGCCGATCCCCAAAAGAGCCTCAAGGACCTGGAGCCGCTGGTGGCCGATCTGGAAAAAGGCGCGGCGGACCTTTCCGAACTGAACCAGACTCTGCCCGAAGGCAGCGAACTCAAGGACCTGTGCGGCCAGGCGTCCATTCTGGCCACGGTGGAAGCGGCCAAATTCCGCCGGGGGGATTTCGTTTAGTCCCCGCTGGAGGCCGGGTGCATGAACATCCGCAACGTGGTTGAAACCTATACGCCCCTGGGACGGCTCAACCAGGGGCCGCTGACATGGGGAAACGGGTCCCAGCCGGCCACCCGGGAAAACACGGGAAGCCGGCCGGAAACCCTCCCCGTCGCCCTGAACCAGCTCGACCGGCTGCTCGCCCCCCCATCCGACCCGGATGAACCCCTCGCTACGCTGAACGCGGCCCAGGACCTGACTCTGGCCGCCGCTTCTTCCTTAAGCCAGACCAATCTTAGCCACATGGCGGGAATCCACGATCTTTCCGGCATCCATCTGCTCCCCCACAGGTACGTCTGAATAGCTGTCAGCGGTCAGCCGTCAGTTTATGCGGAAGGAATGCGGATTTTTTTGAATTTCCAATAAAAACGCATTCGTTCCGCTCACGCGGATGGCTCCAGAGCCGACCTCTGAACGTTCGAGTGGTTGAAGCCCACCGAACCTCAAACGGCTCCCAAACTCCAGCCGCGCCACCCGAAACGCAGTGGATCCCGGCTCCTCCGACATTGCTTGACAGGGGGGCGGGGCGGGCCTACAATGCCCTGGTTCAACGCATGGGAGGCGCCTATGTTCGGCATTGGCATGACCGAACTGATTATCATCCTGGTCATCGCGCTGTTGGTGTTGGGGCCGGAAAAGCTGCCGGACCTGGCCCGGGCCGTGGGCCGGGGCATTGGCGAATTCCGCCGGGCCACCAATGAACTGAAGGATAGTTTCAATTCGGACGACGACCTGAAAAATCTGAAAGATACCCTCAGCCAGGCCAAAAACGATATGACGGGCCTGGTGCGGGACAATACGCAAGGGGTGACCGTTGACGGCGTGGCCAAGGCCTTGGCCGAGGGCACGTTTTTCCCCCAAACGGCCAAGGAACCTTCCGAGGAAGCGAAACCCGATGACCTGGAAGCACGGCCCGTCTCGCCCGATTCAACCCAATCGGTTGATCCACCTCCCGTCCCTTC
Source organism: Deltaproteobacteria bacterium (assembly GCA_020056895.1). Taxonomy (GTDB): domain Bacteria; phylum Desulfobacterota; class Desulfarculia; order Adiutricales; family JAGVGV01; genus JAGVGV01. The sequence goes on along the minus strand of JAGVGV010000381.1, from coordinate 549 downwards.
CGGTTCTCCGGAAAAGCCGCCCGTGTCGTAGGTCCGCCTGATGACTGGTTCTTCTCCCGACGGAACGAACGACTCCGGGGCCCGGATGCCCTTCCTGGAGCACCTGAACGAACTGCGGACCCGTATGATGCGGTGCCTCCTGGCCATTGCCGCGGGATTCGGGATTGCCTATTATTTTTCCGAACCCCTGTTCCGGATCATGCTGCTCCCCCTTCAGGAAGCCATGCCCCAGGGCGGCACGCTGATTTATACGGGTCTGCCCGAAGCCTTCATCACGTACATGAAAGTGGGGTTTTGGGGCGGAGTGATGCTCGCGTCGCCGGTGATCTTTCACCAGCTCTGGCGGTTCGTGGCGCCCGGGTTGTATCGCCATGAACAGGGCATGGTGATTCCCTTCGTGATTTTTTCCAGCCTGTTGTTCATCACCGGCGGTCTGTTCGGGTATTTCGTGGCCTTTCCCTTTGGCTTCAAGTTTTTCATGGGCTATTCGGGCGAACTGATGACCGCCATGCCGTCCGTGAAGGAATACTTTTCCCTGGCTCTTACGCT
>JAGVGV010000163.1 GCA_020056895.1 Deltaproteobacteria bacterium | reverse complement strand
CGGCAGCGTGCCGTTGCCCGGCAGCCCCAGCCCCAAGGCCTCGGTCAGGCAGTTCATCGAATTGGCGGTGAACATGCCCGCGCAGGATCCGCACCCGGGGCAGGCGGCGTCTTCCAGCAGGGTCAGTTCCTTTTCGGTCATTTTTTTGGATTTGACCTTACCCACGCTCTCGAACACCGTAATCAGGTCCACTTCCCGGCCGCCCACCCGGCCCGTCATCATGGGGCCGCCGGAAACGGCCAGGGCTGGAATGTTCAGCCGCAGGGCGGCCATCAGCATCCCGGGAACCACCTTGTCGCAATTGGGAATCAGCACCAGGCCGTCAAAAGGATGGGCGCGGGCCATCACTTCCACCGAATCGGCGATCAATTCCCGGCTGGCCAGGGAATACTTCATCCCTTCGTGGTTCATGGCCAAACCGTCGCAGACGCCAATGGTGGAAAATTCCACGGGAGTGCCGCCGGCGGACCGGATTCCGGCCTTGACCGCTTCGGCGATCCGGTCCAGGTGCACATGCCCCGGAATGATTTCGTTTTTTGAATTGGCCACGCCGATGATCGGCCGGGCGATCTCTTCGTCGGTATAGCCCATGGCCTTCCACAAACTCCGGTGGGGGGCCTTTTCCAGTCCCTTTTTCATGGCGTCGCTACGCATCGTCGCTCCTTGGCGGGATTCACGATCCGGTTCCGGTCTTTTTATTTCGAACCCGATCCCCCCCCCGCGTTTTATGAATTTTTCAGGCTCCCGTCCCGTCCAAATCCGGGGGGGCGCCCCACCCGCCGGGCCCCGGTCATCCACCTGACTACTTAATAACATCACCGGTTTCGATGTCAATTCCAATCGCTCAACGGTGAAGAGGGGTTCAGGGAAAGGGGACGATGGCCCGGAAAAGGTCCCCTTAGACAGCCCCCAAAATCGTGCGGCCCTCCCCAACGCCGTTTCACGCTTGCCTTCCCTTGGGGATTCGGGAATAATCGGTCACCTTTTCCCTTGGGGGTGCCGGAAGTGGCGGTCACGAGTGATTTTCTGGTCATCGGCAGCGGTATCGCGGGGTTGTCCTTCGCGTTGAAGGTGGCCGGGTCGGGCACCGTAAACGTGGTTACCAAAAAGGAACGGTCGGACACCAACACGAATTTGGCTCAAGGAGGGATCGCCGCCGTTTTAGGCGACGATGATTCCCTGGACCTCCACGTAAGCGACACCCTGGCCTCCGGCGACGGCCTCTGCCACGAAGACGTAGTCCGGCTGGTGGTCGAGGAAGGGCCGCCCCGGATTCGGGAACTGATCGAGCTGGGGGTTCAATTCACCGCCGAGGAAAACGACGCCGGTAAGCTCCAGTTGGGGCGCGAAGGCGGCCATTCCCGCCGCCGCATCATCCACGCTCAGGATATGACTGGCCGGGCCGTGGAAAAGGCTCTGCTGGCCCGAGCCGCCGAAAGCCCCAACATCGTGTTTTACGAAAACCACCTGGCCATCGATCTGATCACGCAGACCAAGCTCCTTCGCCGGGGTGCGGTTACCACCGTGAGCAGCGAACGGTGCTGGGGGGCGTACGTTCTGGATAAAGCCACGGGCAAGGTGAAAACCTTCCTGGCCCGGGTGGTGCTGCTGTGCACGGGCGGTTCGGGCAAGGTGTATTTGTATACCAACAATCCGGACGTGGCCACGGGCGACGGCGTGGCGGCCGGGTACCGGGCCGGAGCCCTGGTCACCAACATGGAATTCGTCCAATTCCATCCCACCTGCCTGTTCCACCCCAAGGTGAAAAATTTCCTGATATCGGAAGCGGTCCGGGGCGAAGGCGCGCGGCTGATCGACGCCCGGGGCCGGGCCTTCATGGCCGAGTATCATCCTCTGAAGGATCTGGCCTTCCGCGACGTGGTGGCCCGGGCCATTGACGCCGAAATGAAAAAAACCGGGGACGACTGCGTGTTTCTGGATATCACCCACCGCGACCCCGATTTCGTCCGGAACCGGTTCCCCAACATCCACGCCGCCTGCCTGGAATTGGGCATCGATATCACCCGCGAACCCATTCCCGTGGTGCCGGCGGCTCATTACCAATGCGGCGGCCTGGCCACGGACCAGAACGGACGGACCAATCTTAGATACCTGTACGCGGTGGGTGAAGTGGCCTTTACCGGCCTTCACGGAGCCAACCGGCTGGCCAGCAATTCCCTTTTGGAGGCCGTGGTCTACGCCCACCGGGCGGCCATGGCGGCCAAGGAAGACCTGGTCCGGCGCATGAAAAAGAACTGGCCCGAAGTGCCGGATTGGGACCCCCTGGGCGCCGAAGACAGCGACGAAGCCATCGTGGTGGCGCACAACTGGGATGAAATCCGGCGGCTGATGTGGAATTACGTAGGCATCGTCCGGTCCACCAGCCGGCTGAAAAAGGCCCGGCGGCGGATTCAGATGATCAGCGAGGAGATTGAGGAATATTACTGGAATTACACCATCACCAGCGATCTGGTGGAACTGAGGAACATCTGCGCCGTGGCCGGTATTATCATCGACAGCGCCCTGGCCCGGAAGGAAAGCCGGGGCCTTCATTACACCCTGGATTTTCAGGAAAAAGATGAACGGCTGGCGCACGACACGGTGGTTTCCCTGGCTTCGCGACCAGCCGCCGCCTGAAAAGCCCTTCGGTCAAACGGATAACGAAGGCGGGGGCGTTGGTGGGTTCTCGTCCAGAACGGCCCGCACTCGGGCCAACAGATCGGTGATCCGGTACGGTTTCCCAATGAACCCCCGGGCTCCGGCTGTTTCGCAATCCCCAATCAGCGGCTGAGCCAGGTACCCGCTGGAAATGATCACCTTCCGGCTCGGATCCCCATTCATGATCCGAGTCAGGCACTTGAACCCGCCCATCCCGGGCATGCCCAGATCCAGGATGACCAGGTCCACCTTGAGTCCGGGCGTCGCCAGAATGTCCAAGGCCGCCTCGCCGCTGGCCGCGGTCCGTATCTGGTACCCGTGGTCGGTCAGCATCTCTTTCCCCAACTCCAAAATCACCGGTTCGTCGTCCACCAACAGGATCGTCTCGGTTCCGCCCTGTATCTGAGCCAGCGGCGCGGCGGCCGGCCGCCCTTCGGCCAGCGTTCCGGCCCAGCGCGGAAAATAGAGCTGAAAAACCGTTCCCCGGCCGGGCTCGCTGTAGCAGGACACATGGCCCCGGTGGCCTCGGACGATGCCGTACACCATGGACAATCCCAGCCCCGTGCCCACGCCAACGCCCTTGGTCGTGAAAAACGGCTCGAAGATATGTTCCAGGCGATCCGTCGGAATCCCATGGCCGGTATCGCTGACTTTCAACAGAATATGAGCGCCCGGGTTCAAATCGGCGCGGGTCCGGCAAAATGTTTCATCCAGAATGACGGTTTCGGTTTGAAAGAGCAACCGCCCTCCGTCCGGCATGGCATCCCGGGCATTGGTCCCCAGGTTCATCAAAATCTGCTCCAACTGCACCGGGTCTCCGTCGATCAAGGCGGGCTCGGATTCCAGTTCGCTTTCAATGCGGATCATTTTAGGGATGGTTCGTTCGAGCATGCTCACGGTTTGGATGATAACCTGGTGAAGGTCCATGGGCTTGAGGTCCGGTTCAACCCGGCGGCTGAACGTGAGCAATTGACGGACCAGAGCGGCGGCTCGGGCCAGATCGGAAGAGCGT
>JAGVGV010000138.1 GCA_020056895.1 Deltaproteobacteria bacterium | reverse complement strand
GCTCTGGTGGACGCCCGGCCCGAAGACCGCCGCGCCTTGATCGACGAAGCCGCCGGCATTACCCGGTACAAGGCCCAAAAAAAAGAAGCCGAGCGGAAGATCGAATCCACTCTGCAGAACCTCACCCACATTTCGGCGGTTATGGCCGAAACCAAGCGCCAGATCAACGTCTTGACCCGAGCGGCGGGAAAAGCCGCGCGGTACAAGGAACTCCAGGCCGAACTCCGGTCTTTGGACCTGGCCCTGGCCCGGTGGGAGGATGGGCTTCTGGCCGAACGCCAGACCGACCGTTTGGCGGAAAAGGCTCGGGACGAAACCCGGCTGACCGGGTTGTTGACCGGCCTGGACCGCCTGGAGATCGATCTGGAAGAGTCCCGGCTGGCTATTCTGGCCCGGGAAAAAGACGCGGACGACCGGAATGCGGCCCTGTACCAGCTTCAAAATGAATATGACGGCCTGAAACGCGAGGACGATTACCTTCATCAGCGGATGGACGCCGACCGAATCCGCCAGGAACGCCTGGCCGGGGAACTGGAACGGCTGGCCGGTCAGAAACAGGCCCACATGGCCGACCTGGACCGTCTTCAGGAGGAAATGGCTTCGGGCGGGTCGGTTCTGGCCGAAAAAAAAGCTCATCGGGAAGCGCTTCGAGCCGAATTCAAGGACATCAAGGACGAATACGACCAATCGGACCGGGCGCGGACGGACCTGGCCCAGCGGCGGTCCCAGCTGATCCGGGAAACCGCCCGGATCCAGGAAATTCTGGCCGGCCACGACCGCCAGGCCCAGAGCCACGAGGATCAGCGGGACGAAATCCTGGCCGAAGGGGAATCCCTGGCCGAAGAAGCGGGGGGGCTCGACGAGACCATCCTGCGGCTCACCCGGGACCGGGATGATTCCGAAGAGCTGTTGGACGAAATCCGGGGCCGGGCATCGGAAACTCGCCGGGAACGAGAAACTCTTCGCGAAGAGGCCGAACGTTTGAGCCGCGAGGAACGGCGGATTGAATCGGACCTGAACAAAACCGGTTCCCGCCTGTCGGCCCTGGAAGACATCCGCGCTCAGTACGCGGGGTATTCCGACGGCGTGAAAGCCCTGATGGCCGATCCCGGGTTCCGGTCGGCCGGCCTTTTGGGGCCGGTGGCGGAATACGTTCGTGTCCCCGAAGGGTACGAAGCCGCCCTGGAAGCGGCCTTGGGGGAACGGCTGGGGTTTTTGGCGGCGGCCAACAAGGATGCGGTCGGCCGGGCCATCGCTTTCCTTAAGGAAAAAAAACTGGGCCGGTGCGGCTTTGTTCTGGCGGATAGGGCGGCCGCCGGGACCGTTCCGGACCTCACCCGAACCTTGATCGGCGATCCTGTTCTGGCCGATACCCTCGATCAAGGCCTGGCTCTGGCCGGACAAGGCCGTTCGGTCCTGACCCGGGAAGGGGATTATTTCGGCGCGGACGGCCTGATGGTGGGCGGCGGCCGGAAGGCCGGGGAGGCCGGTCCCCTCCAACGGCTCCGCGAAATGGAACGGCTTCGCGACCAGGCGGCGGCGTTGGAAGACGAAAAGGACCGCCTGGCCCTTTTGGTTCAGCAGGCCCGGGACGCGGCCGACGAACGGTCCGAACACTTACGGTCCCTCGAAGAAGAAGACCGGGTGGTCCAACGGCGGCGGATCGAAACCGAAAAAGAGCTTTCGGCGGTTTCGGCCAGGCGCAAAGAGATTGAAAACCGCCGGAGCCGCATGGCCCGGGCGCTGGAAAACCATGCCGCCCTGGTCCAGAAACTGGAAGCGGAACGGGAAGCGGCTCTGATCCGCCAGGAAGAACTGGAAAACGAAAATTTCGACCTGGATTCCGAAATCGAAGCCGCCGAAGAAGAGGTCCGGGTGCTGGCCCGGGAATTGGAAACGGTTCGGGAGCGGGGCCAGGCCGCGTCGCTCGAACTCAATTCGCTGGAAGAACGGCTGGCCACGGCGCGGCGGGAACACGACCGGCTGGCCGCCTGGCTGGCCGATACTCAGAACCAGACCGTGGCCAAGGAACGGGAGATCGGGGAAGCCAAGGCCTCGGTGGCCGAAATGGACCTTCGGCGGGAAGCCATCGGCCGGAATCTGGAAGGGTACGACGGCCGGATCGAGGCCGCCCGAGCCGCCCTGGATCAGGCGAAAAAGGTGCTGGACCAAAGCCGGATTCGGGCCAACGAACTGGAAAACGAAACCAGGGCCGCCCGCCGGGAACGGGAACAAACCCAGGAGCGGCTTAGAAAGCTGGAACTGGACCTTCAGGAAATCGATTTCCGGCGCCGCGATCTGTTCACCCGGATCCAGAACGATTACGAACTCGATCTGACCGATCTGCCCGAAGCGGACCGGCCCCCCCTGCCCGGTGATTTCGATCCCGAAAAGGCCGGCCGGACCCGCAAGGACGCCAAGGAAAAAATAGCGGCCCTGGGCGAAGTGAACCTGACCGCCATCGGCGAGCACGACGCCTTGATGGAGCGGTATCAGTTCTATCGCGACCAGTACGACGATCTGGAACGGGCCATCGCCAACCTCAAGGATTCCATCCACAAAATCAACCGGACCTGCCGGATCCGGTTCAAAAGCACCTTCGAGGCCGTGGACCAGAAACTTCGGGAAATCTTCCCGTTGCTGTTCGAGGGCGGCGAAGCATGGCTGTCGCTGACGGATGAAAACGACATCCTCGATTCCGGCGTGGAAATCCACGTGCATCCGCCCGGCAAAAAACTCACGGTCATGAGTCTTCTTTCCGGCGGTGAAAAAGCCCTGGTGGCCCTGGCGCTCATTTTCGCCCTGTATCTGATCAAACCCAGCCCTTTTTGCATGCTGGACGAAACGGACGCCCCCCTGGACGAAGCCAACATCGACCGGTTCAACCGGCTGTTGAAAAAGCTGGGCCAATCGTCCCAGATCATCATGGTCACCCACAACAAGCGCACCATGCAGATATCCGAAACGTTATACGGCGTTACCATGGAAGAACCGGGCGTTTCCAAGATGGTCAGCGTGAATCTTTCCGAACTCGAGGCACTGGAAGAACATGTTCCGATGGTTCAAGCGGGATAAAAAGAAGCCCGAAGACAAAACGCCCCAGGAGCCGATAAAGGAAACGCCTCCGGTTCCGGATGGCCCCGAAGCAGGGTCCCTGACCGCGGACGGCCTGAATCTGACCGTGGACGGTATTTCCCTGGACGAAATCGAACCCGTCGCACTGGAAACCTTCGCGTTTGACGCTCCGGCCGTGGATGTGGATGTCGAGGCCCCCCTCGCCTCCGACCGGCGCGAACCCGCCGTGCCCCAACACACCGCCGAATTCCAGGTAGCGGACTATTTGCCCGAACCCAAGGCCGACGCGGCGCCTTCGGCCGAACCGGAAGCCGAAGCCGAAGAAGAGGAGCCCGAGTTCGAAGAGGAGGAACCCGGAGACGAAGAGGCCGGGGATGAGGCCTTCGAAGCCGAAGAAATGGTCGAACCCGAGCCCGAGCCTGAGCCGGAACCGGAACCCCAAAAGAAAAAAAGCCTTTTTGAGCGGCTTAAGGAAGGCCTGGCCAAAACCCGGGCGGTGCTCAACACCCGCGTGGACCACCTGCTTCGGGGCGTTCGCCAGATCGACGAGGGGGTGCTGGAGGAACTCGAGGAGATTCTGATCACCTCGGACCTGGGCGTGGCCACCACCACCCGGTTGATGAAGATCATCAGCGAAAAGGTGTCGCGGCACGAGTTGTCTTCGGCGGACAAGCTGAAAGAAGTATTGCGGGAAGAAATCCGGCGGATCGTCAGCCTGCCCCGGGTCCGGTTCGACGAAAACGTGAAGCCCCACGTGATCATGGTGGTGGGCGTCAACGGTGTTGGGAAAACCACCACCATCGCCAAGCTGGCGCGGCGGTTCGTGGAGGACGGCAAAAAGGTGATGGTGGCGGCCGGCGACACCTTCCGAGCCGCGGCCGTCGAGCAGCTGACCATCTGGAGCGAACGGGTGGGGGCCGAGATCGTGAAGCAGAAAACCGGATCGGACCCGGCGGCGGTGGTGTTTGACGCCATTGGCGCGGCTCGGGCCCGGGACACGGATATCATGCTCGTGGACACCGCCGGCCGGCTTCACACCAAGGTCAACCTGATGGAAGAGCTGAAAAAAATCCGCCGAGTGGCCGACCGGGAAATGCCCGGGGCGCCTCACGAGGTTTTGCTGGTGCTGGACGCCACCACGGGCCAGAACGCGGTCAGCCAGGCCAAACTTTTCCACGAAGCAGTGTCCATCACCCACTTGGCCATGACCAAGCTGGACGGCACGGCCAAAGGCGGCATATTGGTGGCCATCTGCCACGAACTGGGCCTGCCCATCCGGTACATCGGCATTGGCGAACGGATGGACGATTTAAGGGATTTCGAACCGGACGCCTTCGTGGAAGCCCTGTTCGGCCAGGATAACGGGATCGGATGAGCGGGGGGAACCGATGGGGGCGAGGCGGCTCTCGCCTCAATGGTCTTGGTTGATCGCCCCCTGCCGTCAATCCTTCAATTCTTCCAGGCTCATGCCGCCCATCTGTTTCTGGATCACGCTTTTTCGGGCCATCAGATGCCGGGGAAGAGCCAGGGGCGATCGTTTGGACGGCGCGGGGAGCACCACGGCCAGCCGGGCGGCCATGTCGGAAGTAAGCTGGTCCGGAGACCGGCGCCAGTATTTTTGCGCCGCCGCTTCGGCGCCATACAGGTCCGGACCGAACTGGGCCACGTTCAAATAAATTTCCAGGATTCTCCTTTTGGGCAAAAGGGTTTCCAGAACCACGGTGTACCAGGCTTCCAGGCCTTTCCGGATATAGGACCGGCCCTCCCACAGGAACAGATTGCGGGCGGTCTGCATGGATATGGTGCTGGCGCCCCTTGGTTTTTTTCCTTTTTGGGCCTGGTCCAGCGCTTTCTCGATCTCCACCCAATCAAACCCTTCGTGATCGAAAAACCGTTGATCTTCGGCCGCCAGCACGGCCTGAGCCAGGTGCGGGGAAATGCCGTCCAGGTCCCGCCACCGAACCCACAGGGGCCCCCGGCCGTCCTCCACGAAGGACCAAAGCATGAAAGCGGAACAGCGTGGGTTCACGAACCGTAAGGCCCCCACCTGAGTGATGGTGGAAAAAAGAAAAGCCGCCGCCATCGCCGCCAGGATCAGCGCCAAGCGCCTGATCCGGCCGGGCCGGCGCCGGGTCGATTCG
>JAGVGV010000545.1 GCA_020056895.1 Deltaproteobacteria bacterium | reverse complement strand
GATGGTAATGTCGGAATGGCCGTTGGTCATAAATACCTCCAGGAAGGAAGGCGGTCATCTGGATATCCGGTCGGCGACGGTGGGATAGGATCGGCGCCGTGAACACTGGAAACCACCCCGGACGAAAGAGTCGAGCCATTAAAACGGGAACAATTCTTCGCTGTCAGAATGGTCTCAAGAATAGCATAAACGCGGGATCCAAATCAATGACACCACGGGTAAATCCGCCATCCTCCCCACGGACTCGCCTCGAAACGAAGAGAGGGACATCCATGCTTTAGAGAAGAACGGAGGGCAAAAAAATGGGTGTCCCCCAGATTCCTGCTTCAGGAACCCGGGAGGACACCCAACGCTGGGCGCTTTACCTGTTGGCTGAAGTTTTTTGTGGGTTTACTCCTTCGCGGCAAAGCCTTCGTGAAAAACCACGGCGCCGGTCGGTTGGCGTTCATCGAACGGCAAGGCGAGCAGGTTCCTGGGCGGAACGCCTTCGTGCGTCAACCCGGGAAGGTTTTGGAAGCCGAAACGTTCATAGTAGTCCGGATCGCCCACGAGCACGGAGCCCTTCGCGCCCAAGGCCTTCAAAGCGGACAGGCCCTGGTGAACAAGGGCTTTGCCGATCCCCCGCCGGGCCAGCTCCGGTACGACGGAAACGGGCCCCAGGCCGTACCAGCCCGGGGAGCCATCGGCCATGGTCACGGGGGAAAAGGCGATGTGGCCCACCACTTTCCCGCCCAGGTCCGCGACCAGAGAAACGGCGAGCACGTCCGCTTTTCTTAGGGCGTGGATGATGAACTCTTCGGTATGGTGGCTGATGGGCAGCGTTTGAAACGCCGCGTGGGTGACTTCAGTAATCGCGTCGATGTCCAACGGGGTCTCATCACGAATGATGATGTTCTTGTCCAACGAGACACCTCGTTTTTTTCCCGTGATGGCGGAAAAACCACTCAAACACGAGTGTATCCGGTTGATATTCCATGGATATCATAGAGTTCCGCTCGGCCGGGGATGTCCTCGCGGGGCCCGTGAAGAAACGACCGCCTTCAATACGCGGAATGCGGCTCAGGCAATATCCAAATTAGAACGTAGGCCCATAAATGACGAATGCATCCAAATCCTTATTCCCGAAGCGGGGGTGTGGTTCGACGTCGGCCGTGGTCCCGCTCGACGGGGATCCCGGCCTGCCTTGCATCGGGATATTACGATCCGATCGGGCCTCCGGTCAATCATTACCAGAACGCCCCAGACCGTTATCAGGAGTTCAACCGGTCCATCAGCGCCGGGGCGTCCGAAGCGGTTGGAATCGAAGGGAAATGGGCCATGATTCCCAACCCTTCACTTTTTTCATGAAACTCTTCATCGGACAGGGAACTGACCACGGCGGTCTGAACCATGGCGTTGATCTTGATAATTTCCAGCACCAGGGCAAACGATTTGAAGTCGGGCAAGGGGTAGTCGATAATCACCAAAGCGGGGGGGCGGGACTTGATCATTTCCAGCACGCTGGCCCCTGTTTCGGCGGTTTCCACAACCGTTCCCGGTTCCCTGACCAAAACCTCCCGGAACTCGCGCCATGCGTCCGGCCGCGAGCCAACAATAAAAATCAGCATGCTCCACTCCTGTTACCGGATTCTGATCCGGCCATCGTCCCTCGGCGCGTTTTTTGGGGCTGGCCAGGGCCGGATATGTGAACGCCGAATCCGGCCCCGAAGCGGGAGCGCCTGGCCTGGGGACAAGAGGTCAAAGGGCCTAACCGAAACTTTTTCCGCAACACGACCCGGGGCCGGCGCAACCGGCCCCCGCGGGGGTGCTTCCACAACAGGCGGTATCCCTGGGACCGGGGTGAGACATGGCCGCCCGTCCGGTCAAACCGCTGGTGGCCGACATCAGTTTTCGTGTATTTTCCTTGCCGCAGGACGGGCACTCGGGGTTCGACGAATGGTTCAAATGGATGGTTTCCCCTTTGAACCCGCAATCCAGACATTCTATTTCGTAGATGGGCATGGTCCCTCCCGGCCTACCGGTTGTTCATTTAACGATCGGCGTCATGTTCCTTTGTGCCTATAGCATAGAGAAAATCCAGCCGTCAACGAAACTTTTACATATTTTATCAATTAATGTAAAATTATATATTCATAATAAGCCAACGCCGGTCCTCACCAGCACCTCAATGGCCCCCCTTTTAAACCAACTATAGCAACAGACCCCGCGGTCGGCATCAAAACCCCGGAAAATCGAATGATTCCCAAGGACTGATAGAGGGACATCCATATTTTAAACTGAAGGACATCCAATATTCGATCCTCTCCGGCCACGCCTATCGACAAAAAGTGGCTGTCCCTTTGAGATTTGATGGGGACATCCATCTTTTGTGGACAAAAATATGGATGTCCTATGAATAAATATGGATGTCCCCCAGCCTTGGGCTATCCGCTCCCTCGCGTTCCACCCTTCCCGCTCCCGAACTCCAGCGGTCCAGCGGCGTTGACTTTGTTTCATTTTTTATTGAATTCATTCTTTGATGGTCTATAATGGATTCCGAGGTCCCGGTTCTGGGGGAAGGTCCGCCAGCAACCGGGCGAATCGCTTCGGGGGACCGAGGGCGGCATGGAACAACATCCCGTGGACGAAGGCCGGCTGAAGGACATCTTTTATAAGGATTACGGCGGATCGGCCATTCAAAAATGCCAGCAGTGCGGCACATGTTCGGCTTCGTGCCCCATGGCCCCGGAAATGGATTTCGGACCCCGCCGCCTGTTCGCCCTGGTCCAGGCCGGCGCCATGCTCGAAGCCCTTCGGGCCGATACCTTCTGGTTCTGCGTGTCCTGCTACGGCTGCACGGTCCGTTGCCCCCGGGAAATCCCGGTGGCCGACCTGATGTACGGCCTCAAGAACCTGGCCCTGGCCCAAGGCCTGGCCCGGAACGACGCCAGAGCCAACCTGATGTACGACAGCTTCTCCCGCGTGGTCCGCCGGTTCGGCCGGGTGACCGAGCCCCTGGTCATGGCCGGGTACGGCCTTTCGCGCCCTCTCGAAGCCCTGAACCAGACCGGCCTGGGCCTGAAACTGCTCCTTCGGGGCCGCCTGGATATCCTGCCCCAAAAAAAAAAAAAACCGAAGGCAACAAGCGGGCCCTGGGCGGGGAGGGTCGGGAAGTGGCGTTCGGCTT
>JAGVGV010000025.1 GCA_020056895.1 Deltaproteobacteria bacterium | reverse complement strand
TTATCCGTGACTTAGCTGAACCTCGCCCTGCTTTTTCTTCTCTTCCGAACGCCTACGCTGTTCGCGGGGGCGCCGGCCGAGGAGGCCGGCGGCGGGAGTGGAACCAGTTGGCCGAAGCCTTGATCGTCCGTCCCCCGTGTCGGCGTGCAGGGCCTCGCCCTGCTAAGCGGCGTCGAGTTTCTGGCGGTCGGCCATGTCCATCAGGACGCGTTCCCGAGCCTTATCGATGCCGAGCGCTTTCCGTTTCTTGTCAATGTGCGCGATCATTTTGGCCGCCATCTCATACGGGTCTTCCACCAGGTCCCAACGGCCACCGTACATCGCTTCCATCTCTTCGAACAGGTGCTTCTGGAACTTCGGAGCGCCCGTCACCGGCAGGTTTACTCCGAACACCGTATACACGCCCGACGTCACGAAGTAGTGGCCGATGCTGATCGCTTTTTCGCTCATCCATTCCGGAGCCGCGCCTACGGCCGGCAGGTCCGCCAGGCTCTTGCCCAGACCCCCCGCCTTCACCACTTCCGTGGCCGCCGTCAGAATCCGGCTGTTGTCCACGCACGAACCCATGTGCAACACCGGCGGAATCCCAACCGTTTCGCACACTTCCGCCAGGCCCGGACCGCAGTACACCCGAGCCGCTTCCGGCGTTAACAACCCCGCTTTGCCGCAGGCCATCGCGTTACAGCCCGTGGTCAGAACGATCACGTCGTTCTTGATCATTTCCTTGACCACGATCAGGTGCGCCGAATCGTGCATCGAACGGGCGTTGTTGCAACCCACCACTCCGGCGATGCCGCGAATCCGGCCGTTGATGATGTTGTCGTTCAAAGGCACGAAGCTGCCCCGGAACGTCCCGCCCAGGTGATACTTGATCGCCTCGGTCGAGAACCCCACCACCATCGTTTCCCGTTCGCTCGGAATCAAAACCTGCTGTTCCGGACGGCGGTTGGGGAAGTTGTCGCAAGCCGCCCGGACGATCTCCTTGCCGATATCGAAGGCATGGTGCTCGTCGAATTCGATGTGCACCGTGTTCTTGCCCGATGCGATCCGGGCCCTGGGGTTCGTGGTGATCAGCTTGGTGTGGTAGCAGTCCGCCACATTGCCCAGGTTTTCCATGATGCACTGAACGTCCACCACCATCGCGTCCAGGGCCCCGGTCACGATCGCCAGTTCCTGCTGCAGGTAGTTCCCGGCGATCGGCATACCGTGACGAACCAGAATTTCGTTGGCCGTACAGCACATGCCCGCCAGCACGATCCCGCGAGCGCCCTTGCTCTTGGCGTAGTCCTGCATTTCCTTGGACATCACCGCCGCCACGATCATTTCCGAAAGCAGCGGTTCGTGGCCGTGGACCACGATGTTCACCTTGTCCTGCTCCAATACGCCCAGGTTGATCTGGCCGTGGAGCGGATACGGCGTCCCGAACATGATGTCCTGAAGGTCCGTGGCGATCATCGAACCCGCCCAGCCGTCGGCCAGCGCCGCCCGGCTCATCTGCTTGGTCAGGTTCAGGTAATCCTGGTCCACGCCCATGTGCGTCCGGTGCATGATTTCCACGATCTCGCGGTCGATGCCCCGGGGAACCACCCCCTGCTTCTTCCACGATTCATAGGTGGGTTCCGGAGCCCGCTTGGCGTAGTATACCTCGCCGCTCTGCTTGCCCCATTCGCCCAAGGCCTTTTCGCCGATTTCCACCGCGATGTCGAACATGTCCCGGGGAAAGCTCTGGCCGTCTTCCTCGACCGTGGTCGCCACGTTAAACAGAGGCGCCACTTCCAACAGTTTCTGCTCGTCCTTGATCGTGTAGTCCGTGGTTTCCTTCCGGGCCATGGCCAAAAAGGTTTCCGCCACGCCCCGGCCGTGGTCCGAGTGCGCCGCCGCGCCCGCCGCCACCATCCGCGCGAAGTTCCGCGCCGCGATGGTTTCCGGAGTCGCTCCGCAAAGGCCCATCCGCCGGTCTTCCTCGAGGCCGTCCTTGATCTTTTTGGTCATCGGCACCCGGCAGGGGCCCTGGGCGCAGTTTTTACAGCAAATCCCTTCCACGCCGATGTTGCATGGCTTCATCGTCGCCGCACGGTCGAAGATCGTTTCGATCTTCTCGGCCTGGGCTTTCTTCAGCATCTTGATCGTGGCGGGATCGACGCTCACGTCCTCCGGCTTCACGCCTTTGGCTTCCTTGTCCGCCGCTTTCGCCTTGGTTTCTTCCGCGGCCATGGGGTTCCCTCCTTGGGAAAATTGGGGGTGTCGGAGATTTGAGCGGGCTCGGGTCGGCCCGCTGGTTGATGAAGGTTATGGACTTACAAAAGGCTCTCAGTTACGAATGATTCGAAACCGATGAGCAAAAAAAAGGAGCCGGGGGGATCAGCCCTCCGAATCCGCCTCCTTTCGCAGACAATCACGACAAACGCCCCGGAGCACCACCTGTTTGTCCATCAGGCGGCCCCAGGCGCTGGTTTCCTTGGGCATACCCAGGATATCGAAGGTTTCCCACTGAAAATCCTTGATGGACCGGCACCGGGCGCAGACGCAGTGGTGATGGGGTCCCAGTTCGGCGTCGAACCGGGCGCGGTCGTCGGCCACGTCCACGCGGGCAATGGCGCCGATGCTTTCGAAAGTGGTCAGAGTTCGGTATACGGTATCCAGGGCAATGGTGGGCATGCGGCGGCGGACGCGGTGGAAGATGTCCTCGGCGGAAGGATGATCCCGGGCCACGGCAAGTTCGTT
The DNA here is from genome assembly GCA_020056895.1 of Deltaproteobacteria bacterium. Classification (GTDB taxonomy): domain Bacteria; phylum Desulfobacterota; class Desulfarculia; order Adiutricales; family JAGVGV01; genus JAGVGV01. The sequence continues at coordinate 1,145 of JAGVGV010000025.1, read as the reverse complement.
ATAAATTTCAAGGCGTTGGGGAGTGAGTTTAAGCCCCGCGTCGCGGCAGATGGTTTGGAACCGTTCGAAGTTCGGGTTGTCCGATGTCTGTTCCGCTGGAATCATGGCCCGCCTGATTCAGAATGATTCTTAAATCGGAAATCTACCCGAAGCATTCGGCTTTGTCAAGGGCGCTTTCCTTATATAAACAGCCCCGCCCTTGACAAAGTGCATAGCACCGAACTATTTTCACCGTAGGTTGGAAAAACGGCGGATTGTCAAACAGGTCAGCCAAAAAACCGGTTGTTGGACATGAAAAGAAAACCGCCAGCCCTGTTCATGGCCCTCAATAAATTGCAAATGGTTTGTTCATGTAACCAACAACGACACGAAGCCGGAATCTGCCAGCTTGTTTCGCGAATGAACGGATTTCACGGCGAGCTCTTCGTGGAGGCTCTATGAAGCAAATCACAATGCTCCTTGGATCATCGCCTTACTGCGGCCAGGATGTAGACACCGTGCTCGGTATCGCCCGAGCGGCCATGGAAAAAGGACACCGTGTTACCATTATCGGTTCCGGAGACGGCACCTATGGGTTTTTAAAAGGCCAGCGCACATCTGGCGCCCCGAGTGCTGAAAAAGGATTTGCCGACCTGATCGCCAAAGGAGCCCGGGTCGACTTGTGAGGGACGTGTTTCAGTTTTCGCGGTCTGCGAAAGGAACAGTTCATCGAAGGCGCCCAGCCCGGCACCCTGAAAAGCCTTTTTCAAATTTTTGGTGATACCGACATACTCATCAACGTGGGGCGTTAGAGGAGCAGGCCATGCCAAAGGATATCCTTGTTCTAATCCGCCGCGGGCCTTATGGCGGGTTTCAGGCGACAGAGGGGTTACGGCATGCCAACGGGGCCATGTCCTTGGGATTTCGACCGATTGTTGTACTGGTTGATGATGGCGTCTATTTGGCCAAGACCAACCAGAACCCAGGTCAGAGTGAGTGGTTGACCCTCGGCGGAACTCTTGAAGAGATAATTGCGCGTGGGCTTTACGAAAAAAAGGATGCGCCGGCCGAATTCTATGTGGAAAACGAATCTCTCGAAAGACGCGGCCTGACCCTGGACGATTTGGTCGAAGACCTGGAGGTCATTGACCATAAAAGAGTTTCGG
>JAGVGV010000646.1 GCA_020056895.1 Deltaproteobacteria bacterium | reverse complement strand
TCAGACCGAAGACCACAAAATCCACCTGTTCATTCCGGAACTCGAGGCCGCGGCCAAGGCGGTTACGCCGGAAGCCGAAGCCAGGGAGTTGGACCCGGACCCGGCCTTTCCCCTGGTGCTGATGGCCGGCCGGCACATGGATTACAACGCCAACAGCCTGATGCGGAACCCGGATTGGAACAAGGGGGCGCGGGCCTGCACCCTGACCATGCACCCGGAAGACGCCGGCCGGTTGGGCCTGACGGATGGTCAAACGGTCACGGTGACCACCGCCGCCGGCCAGGACCAAGCGGAACTGGAAGTGACCGGGGATGAACGGCCCGGCCACGTGACCCTGCCCCACGGCTTCGGCATGGAGTACGAAGGCCGGGTAACCGGAGTCAACGTGAACCGGCTGACCAAAAACACCCACCGCGACCCCATCGCGGCCACCCCCCTGCACCGGTTCGTCCGCTGTCGGGTGGCGCGGGTCTGATGCTTGGCGAAACAGGAATAAGGAACCCCAACCTGGAGCCTCTTCCGCGGGACGCACCCCGAGGAGGGGGCTCCGAGCTTTTGAAGCTCAGCCCGCCTTTCGCCCACCAAATCGGGGTCCATGGCCCAGCCCTGACCGGCTGGAATTAATCAAACAAATCCATGCTGAAGGAGCCATCCTCTTCGCATTTCAGGTGCACCCGCGAAGGCATGGCCCCTTCGGCCATCCGGGCCAGAATGGTCTGCGACAGCCGGGGCAGCACCTTGCCGCTCAGAATGTATTCGATGTTCCGGGCGCCGGTTTCCACTTCGGTGCACCGGGCCGTGATCCGCTCCTGAACCTCGTCATCCCAGGTAAGCTGGATGCGGTTGTTTTCCATCAGTGTCTTTTGCAGCCGTTCCAGCTTCAGGGCCACGATCCGGCGCATGGCGTCCGGCCCCAGGCTGTAATAGGGGACGGCGGACATCCGGGCCAAAAGGGCCGGCTTGAAATGCTTGGACAGAATCGGCCGGACCTGAGTCATCACCTCTTCCAATTCCGGCCGGTTTTCGGCGGTCATGGCCTGAATCACGTCCGTCCCCAGGTTGCTGGTCAGGATCATGATGGTGTTCTTGAAGTTGATTTCCTTGCCTTCGCCGTCGGCCAGCATGCCTTTGTCGAACACCTGGTAAAACAGGTTCATCACGTCCAGATGAGCCTTTTCCACTTCGTCCAGAAGGACTACGGAATAGGGGTTTTGGCGGACCGCTTCGGTCAGCACGCCCCCTTCGCCAAACCCCACGTACCCCGGCGGAGACCCGATCAACCGGCTGACCGTGTGGGATTCCTGGAATTCGCTCATGTTGATGGTCACCATGTTCCGCTCGCCGCCGAACAACAGGTCCGCCAAAGCCAGGCCGGTCTCCGTTTTGCCCACCCCGCTGGGGCCCACCAGCAGAAACACCCCCAAGGGCGACGCGGGATTCTTCAGGCCCGATTTGCCCGCCCGGATCACCTGAGCCATGGCCGTCAGGGCGTGGCCCTGGCCCTTGATCCGCTCGGCCAGCTTTTCTTCCAGGTGGATGATGGTGTCCGCTTCGTCCCGAAGCATTTTGCCCACCGGAATGCCGGTCCAGTCCGCCACCACGGCCGCCACCACGTCCGGGCTCACCTCGACGTGGATGTACCCTTCCTTGCCCTTGAGGGTTTCCAGCGCGTCCTGAGCCGTTTTCAGTTCAGCGGCCCGTTCGCGGCCCAGGTCCGGTTCCGCTTCCTCGGTTTCGGCCAGCTTTTTCCGCAGCTCCAGCACCTGGCGGGCGGCTTCGAGCTCCTTGAGCCATTGTTCCCGAACGGTCTGGGCTTCGGCGGTGATGGTTTCGATGCGGTCCACCACCTTTTGATACTGCTCTTCGTCCACGGGCTGATGATGGGACCGGTCCCGTTCCAGCGCCTTTTTTTCCCGTTCCAGCGCCTGGAGGGACCGCTCCTTGTCTTCCAACGCGGCGGGTTTGGCGGACAGGTTCACCTTGACCCGAGCCGACGCGGTGTCGATCAGGTCGATGGCCTTGTCCGGCAGGTACCGGCCGCTGATGTACCGGTCCGATAGTTCGGCGGCGGCCACAATGGCGTCGTCGCGAATGACCACCTGATGGGCGGCTTCGTAATGGCTTTTCAGGCCCCGGAGGATCAGCGTGGTGGTGGCCACGTCCGGTTCCCCCAAACGGACCAACTGGAAACGCCGGGCCAGGGCGGGGTCTTTTTCAAAGTATTTCTTGTATTCGCTCCAGGTGGTGGCCGCGATGGTCCGCACTTCGCCCCGGGCCAGGACCGGCTTTAGCAGATTGCTGGCGTCGCCGCCGCCGGCCGGGCCGCCGCCGCCCACCAGGGTGTGGGCTTCGTCAATGAACAGGATGATGGGCTTTTCCGAGGCCTTGATTTCGTTGATGACCCCTTTCAGGCGGTTCTCGAACTCCCCCTTCATCGATGCGCCGGCCTGAAGCGCGCCCATGTCCAGCCCGATCAGAGTCACGCCCTGGAGCATTTCGGGCACGTCGGCTTCGGTGATCCGGAGCGCCAGGCCTTCCACCACGGCGGTTTTGCCCACACCGGGGTCACCCACCAGAATGGGATTGTTCTTCCGGCGGCGGGCCAGAATGTCCACGATCTCGCGGACTTCCTTGTCCCGGCCGAAAATGGGGTCGATCCGGCCTTCGCGGGCCCGCTGGGTATAGTCCACCGTATATTGCTTCAGGTTTTCACCGCCCAGCCCGATCGGACCGTTCCGGTTGGCCCCCGCCGGGGCGCCCGTCAGGCCCCCCAGGCCAGCCGGGCGGGAAGCCGTGGGTCC
>JAGVGV010000729.1 GCA_020056895.1 Deltaproteobacteria bacterium | reverse complement strand
GATGGGCAATCCCATGTACGAATGGCTCCGATACCGGCGGTACGGCTTGCGGACCAGCCGGTCCTTGACGTTGACCAGGATCACCGGGTCGGGCTGGCCGGTCCTGAGGGCTTCTTCCACCACCAGGCCCATCAGCGGGGAATCGGTAAACGAAGAGCGGGGGGCGGGTTCCCGGCCCGAACGTGCGGTGACGGACGTATAGGCCAACAAATGGAAAGAGGGTTCGCGCTTCTGATACGTATATACGGAAATTTCGGACGCTCCCAACACATCCACCAATCCCTCGAGCGCAACCCGGGTGGTTTCGGAATACTGCCGGGGGGTGACATCCTGAGCCAGCCGGGTCCCGATTTCGTGAATCAGGGTCAAACGGCGGGATTTATCCTGGGATTTTTGGGATAACGCCAGGTTTTCCATGACCAATCCGGCATGAAGGATGAACATGGAAAGCACTTCGCCGTCGTCTTCGGCCAACTGGTTTTTCAGCGCCACCACCAGTCCCCGCACCTGATCCCGTTCCATGATCCGCCCCAGAGCCACGGCCTGACCGGTCACGCCCATATCCCGGAACAGGCGGCGTTCGGCCGAGGTCAGTTCCTTCAACGGCGGCAGAAACAACACCGGCCCCATCTGGGCCAGGCGCGGGGTCAAGGCCCTCGCCATTCGTCCATCCTGAGGCAGCCGGACCAGGGACAACCGGGAGGGCGCCTGATCCCCGTGCGGGCTGTCGTCCACGCCGCCCCATAGCGTCCGGGTTCGGGCATCGTATTCGTACACCAGCACCCGTTCGAACCCCACCTGAGCCAGGCAACGGGCCAGAAGCTTCCGGTTTTCGTCGTCGTAATCCGGATAGGTCAGGGCATTGCGCTGAAGGGTCATGCTCATGAGCGAGAGCGTCATGAGCTGATTGACCTTGACTTCAAGGGACTGCTTGGAAACCTCGATTTCCTGGAACAGCTTGGCGTTCACCAGGGCCAGGGCGGCCTGATTGGTCAGGTCTCTGAAAAACCCGGGGTCCGGAGGGATCATGCCCAAGACCAGAACGCCCACCACTTCGACCCGTTCGCCCGGCCAGTCCACTACAATGGGAAAAGCGGCGGCGGGTCCGCCGGGTTCGCCTTCGGGGATCATGGCTGTAGCCCGGTTTTCCATGGCCTGGTGCGCGGCGGCCGAAAAATCAGGCCCGGCCTTCTTTTTCCGACGGTCCCGGGCGGCGGCCTGGCGCAGCCCCTTGAATCGGTCCATCAACCAGATGGCCACGGGCGGGCGTTCGCCGTATAGGTCCAGAATCCCGGCCACTTCGTCCAGGATATGGGCCAGAGCCTTTTCCAGGTTCAAGGTTCCCCGGAGCAGGTCGGCCATCCGGCGGAGCAGGGCCTTTTTTTCGGCCGGAGTCAAATGTTCGCCCTTGCCTAAGGGGGTTTCACCGGCCGAACCGCCGATCACCACGCGGTTCTTGCCGATCTCCTTGGCGCGGTACAAGGCTTTGTCCGCGTACCGGATCAAATCCTCGGGCGTTCGGACCGCTTTTTCAGGGTACCCCGAAACCCCCAAACTGGCCGTGACCCGGATATCGGGATGGATTTCCCCAAAACGCGGGGATTGGGCGATGGCGTCTTTGAGCCGGCCCGCCACCATCACCGCGTCCTCCACCGCCGTTTGGGGCAGGAGCACGGCGAATTCCTCGCCGCCGTACCGGGCCGGAGTATCCACCTCGCGCAGGCACTCGCGGATCAACCCGGCCAGCGTGATCAGAACGCGATCCCCCACGGGATGACCATACGTATCGTTAACCTTCTTGAAGTCGTCCAGGTCCAGCATGATGAGCGACAGGTTCGTGCCGAACCGCCGGGCCCGGATAAATTCGTCCGCCAGGCAGCTTTGGAAATGGCGGTGGTTAAACAGACCGGTCAGACCATCGGTGACCGAAAGTTTTTCCAGCACCTGGTTGCTGGATCGAAGCTGTTCCTCCAGGCGTTTCCGCTCGGCCACATCCTTGATGATCAGAAGAAAGCCCCCTTCGCCCTTGGGCCTCAGGCGGGACGAGGAAATATCGGCCACCAAGCCTTCGCCGTTCTTTTTTTTGAGCGTGGCTTCGAAATGCATCAACCGCCGCCGCTTTTTCAGTTGAGCCAACAGCCGGGCCAGATCGTCGCCGGCATCCCGGAATATAAGCGCCAGCGGCTGGCCCATCAATTCCCGGGCCCGGTATCCGAACATTTCCTCGGCGCCCTGGCTGAAAAAAGTCACCCGGGTTTCCAGATCGGCGGAAACAATGCCATCCGCTGAACTTTCCAAAAGGTTTTCCAGGTAGTTCTTGGTCCGTTCGATCTCTTGCTGGTGCTTTTTCAACTCTTTATTCAGCCGCTCGGCTTCCCGGTGCCGATGCTTCAGTTCCCGGTTTTTATCGGCCAGCGTCCGGGTGGCATCGCGGATTTCGCTTTCCAGCCGCCGCCTGAATTCCCGTTCGCTCAAGCTGATCCACCGCTCCTTCAGGGCCGCGGCCACGGTGGCCTGAAGGTCTTCCAAACGGAACGGTTTGGCCAGATAGTAATTGATTTTACCGCGAGTAAAAGCGTCGATGACCGTTTCGGTGGACCCGAAACCGGTCATGAGGATCGATGCGAGATGAGGATCGCGGGCTTTAAGCCGGGTGATCAGTTCAATGCCGTCCATCCCCGGCATTTTCCAATCGGTGATCAGAACATCGGGTCCGTACGCGTCAAAGGCCGCGAGCGCCTGATCCGGCAACGCCACGGCCTTAACATCGTACCCGACTCGGGACAAAGCTTCGGTGACCACTTCGGCCACGGCCGAGTCGTCATCCACCACCAAGGCCCGACTAGGCCCGCCGTTCTCCCCGCCGCCCAATCCAGGCGTGGGCAACGAAGGGGACTGGGACCGGATCCCCATGCGTTTTTCTCCTCAGGGAGCGGCCTTTCCTCCCGTCAGACGGGACCGGGCCTCGGACAACAAGGTCGTGAACCAAGGCGTGGCCGGGAACGAAGCCGGAGCCACCCGTCACTTCATCCCTAAAAGCTTCTTCATTTTGGGATATACCTTTTTCCGCGCCTGGTCGTACCGGTCCAGATCATCGGGGCTTTTGGAAGCGGTAAAGGCCGAGAGCCCTTCGGCCTCGGATTTGAGAAGCGACAGGATATCGATCAGATTGATGATGAATTTCCGATCGTTATCCGATATATTGGCGTCCCGCACCAGTTCCAGTTGAACGCTCAGCTTGTCGATCATCTGGACGTTCTGGTCCATCATCACCTTGACTTCACTGGCGGGGTACATGTCCTTGGCGTACAGGTCCGCCACCGCCCCGATATAGGCATAGGTGGTATAGATGTAGTTGCCGCAGAAACCGCCGATGGTTTCCAGAAACAACTTTTCGTCCGCCGCCGCGGGACCCGCCATACCCAAAACCAGCCCAACAAACAAAATCAGGGATAGGATCCGATGCCACGGCGCACGCATAAAAGCCACCTCGTTCTGAATTGGTCCCAAGGAACCATGGGGAGAGGATAGCTTAAAACGGACCTTTTTTCAATGACAAAGGAAAAACGCCAGGTAACACCTCAGTGACGGGTGGCAAGCTAAGGCCTTGTTTCATTATCACCTCTTACCACCCCTCACCCCGCCCTCTCCCCCGGGCTCCGGGGCCAATGCCCCGGATGCCAATTGGGGACAGAGCCTTCGGCTCTGACCCCCGGGAGAGGGGAAAGAAAACTTGGCCCAATGTCATGATGAAACTGAAAAATAGGGT
>JAGVGV010000128.1 GCA_020056895.1 Deltaproteobacteria bacterium | reverse complement strand
AGGAGCTCATGTACCTTGGCAAAATCATTCAGGTGATTGGACCGGTCGTGGACGTCCAGTTCACCGAGGGCAACCTGCCCTCCATCATGAACGCCCTGCTCATCAGCAACCCCGCCATCAACGATCAGGCGGACAACCTGGTCGTGGAAGTCGCCCTGCACTTGGGAGACAACGTGGTCCGCACCATCGCCATGGACACCACCGACGGTCTGGTCCGGGGTATGGAAGCGAAAGATACCGGCATGCCCATCGCCATGCCCGTAGGCCCGACCACTCTGGGCCGGGTGCTCAACGTGGTGGGCCGGCCCGTGGACGGCCTTGGGCCCATCACCTCCCAGAAATACTATCCCATTCATCGTCCCGCGCCATTGTTCACGGAGCAGGATACCAGCGTTCGCGTGCTGGAAACCGGGGTCAAGGTCGTGGACCTTCTGGTTCCCTTCCCCCGGGGCGGCAAAATGGGCATGTTCGGCGGCGCTGGCGTGGGCAAGACCGTCATCATGATGGAAATGATCCACAACATCGCCATGCAGCACGGTGGTATTTCCGTGTTCGCCGGCGTGGGCGAGCGGACCCGTGAAGGGACCGACCTGTACCACGAAATGAAGGAATCGGGCGTTATCGAAAAAGCCGCTCTGATTTATGGCCAGATGACGGAACCGCCGGGCGCCCGCGCCCGTGTGGCCCTGTCGGCCTTGACCGCGGCCGAATACTTCCGTGACGAAGAAGGCCAGGACGTGCTCCTCTTCGTAGACAACATCTTCCGGTTCACCCAGGCGGGTTCCGAAGTGTCGGCCCTTCTTGGCCGCATGCCCTCCGCCGTGGGATACCAGCCCACCCTGGGCACCGACCTTGGGGAACTTCAGGAACGGATTACGTCCACCACCAAGGGGTCCATTACGTCGGTTCAGTGCGTGTACGTGCCCGCTGACGACTTGACCGACCCCGCGCCGGCCACCACCTTCGCTCACCTCGACGGCACCGTGGTTTTGTCGCGCCAGATCGCCGAGCTGGGGATCTACCCGGCCGTGGACCCGCTCGATTCGACCTCGCGCATCCTGGACGCCAACTACCTGGGCGAAGAGCACTACTTTACCGCCCGGAAGGTCCAGCAGACGCTTCAGAAATACAAGGACCTGCAGGACATCATCGCGATTCTGGGCATGGAAGAATTGTCCGAAGACGACAAGCTTACCGTTTCCCGGGCCCGGAAAATCCAGCGCTTCCTCTCCCAGCCCTTCTTCGTGGCCGAAGTGTTCACCGGCATGGCCGGCGCCTTCGTGAAAGTTGAAGACACGATTCGGGGTTTCAAGGAGATTCTGGAAGGCAAGCACGACGACCTGCCCGAACAGGCCTTCCATATGGTGGGCACCATCGAACAGGTCCAGGAGAAGGCGGAGCGCCTGGCCAAGGCGGCGGCCTAATCCGGCCGGTAGGGGAGAGCCATGGCGGAACCCATTAAGTTGGAAGTGGTGACTCCGGACCGCATGGTCCTGAGCACCGACGTGGACATCGTGGTCGCCACCGGGACCGAAGGCGAATTCGGCGTCCTGAGGAACCATATTCCTTTCCTGGCCACGCTCCAGGAAGGTGAACTGCGGTACCGTCAAGGCGGCAAGCTGGGATACATGGCCGTAAGCGGCGGGTTCGCCGAGGTATTGCCGCACAAGGTAACCGTTTTGGCCGAAGCGGCCGAACTGGCCCGGGATATCGACGTGGACCGGGCCCGGAGCGCTCGGGAACGGGCGGAACGGCGGTTGGCCGAAGCCAAACGAGAGGAACTCGACTTGGTCCGGGCCGAAGCCGCGCTCCGGCGGGCCATGATCCGCCTTAAGGTGGTGGAAAAAGCCAAGGGCGGCGAATAAAGCCGTATCCAGAAAGAAAACAGCTAAGGCCTCCCATTTCGGGGGGCCTTTGTCGTCTAAATGGTTCCGCGCCCGGTTATTCCATCGGGTCCCAAACCGGCTTCAGATGGCGGTACGGCGACCGCCGCCGGTCTTTCACAAGGGGTTTTCGTCCCCGGAGCCGCTCCAGGTCCCGGGTTGCCGCCCGACGGCTGGCGAGCAGCCCCACCGCCAAACCCGCGCCCACGATCGCCAGACGAATCAGAGGTCCCATGGCCTCACCTCCTGATGTCATCGTACTCCAAAGGCCCGCCTTTCGCCAGATACGAGGTTTCGATTTCAGCTCCGGCCAGATCCCACTTGTAGGGAAAGACGCCTCAATGTTACAATCGCGTCTCGGTATCTTTGGGGTTTATTACTTTTTTTCACGAAGGAATCGGTCATGAAACGTACGGCGGCGCTGGTTCTTTTTGTTCTGGCGGTTGGGAGCGTTTGGAACGGTTTTTTCATCGAATCCGCTTGGGCTCAGGGCGACCGGGCGGCGTATGAAAAATGGATGAACAGCGTAGTGGTGGTCCTCACGTCCGACGGCGGACAGGGCTCCGGGTTTTTCATCAACTCCAACGGTTTGATCGTCACCAATTATCATGTGGTTAGCCAGAAACAATCCGTCAAAGTGGTGTTGAGAAACGGCCGCTCCTATACCGGGAAGGTCATGGCCTTCAACGCGCTTTACGACCTGGCCCTGGTTTCCATTCCCCAGGCCAGCCCCCAGTATCTTCAATTCGCCGCCAAAGCCGACTTGTATCAGGGGGCCGAAGTCGTGGCCGTGGGGGCGCCCCAGGGGTTGGGCTGGAGTGTTTCCCGAGGCATCATCAGTGGATTTCGAAAGATAAACGGCTTGGTGGAAATGGTCCAAACGGATACCGCCATCAATCCGGGCAACAGCGGCGGGCCCTTGATTCTATCGAAAACCGGCAAGGTGGCCGCCGTCAATACGAGCAAGATCGTTGAAGCCGAAGGAATGAACTTCGGCGTGCTGGGCCTGGAAGTCGCCGCCTGTTTCGGGGGCCGAACGGAACAATATGAACAAATGCATCCCAAATGGTCCGCCCATCAGCAGGGCATGAATAAGGCCCTGGCTCAGCTCGAAGCCAACCCCCGCCAGACCCTTCAAACGGTGACCAACCTGGTCAAAAATACCTTCCCCAGCGCCGATGCCTATATGTTGATAGCGGTGGCTCATATTCGATTGGAAGAATTCGACCAGCAAGCGAAAGCATTGGCCGAGGCCTTGGCCCTGAACCCGAGCGACACCTATGTCATCGCTCTGATGGCCGCCAGTTTGAGAAGCATCAACAAGGCGAAAGAGGCTGATGAACTATTGACCTTCGCCGTTTCGTTCGATCCCTACCAGGGCCGGTTATGGGTGGCCCGCGCCAAAGCCCGCCGCGAGCTCAAAAATTATCCCAAGGCCTTGGAAGATGCGGCCTATGCCCTGAAATTAAACCCCAACGACGACGAGGCCTATTTCGAGCGGGCCCGCATCCGGAACGCCCAGGGCGACCGGTCCGGAGCGTTGGCGGACGCCCGAAAGGCCCAGTCCATCCGGTCCGATCCCCAGTACCAAAAATGGATCGATTCAATGCCGGCTGGCGGCGCGGGGACCAACAACGCACCCGTTGCGGGAATTCCGGTTTTTCCCCGGATCGAAACCCCACCCCCCCCAACCTCCCCGCCGCCAGATGGCCAACAGGGGCCGCCCGAATACTATCGGGCCTGGGACGCCTTCAAACAGGGGGATTATCATTTGGCGCTTGACTACTTCAGTAAGGCGTCCGCCAAAGCCCCTCAATTTATGCCCATTCATTCGGGCCGGGCTTGGGTGCTGCAACGCACCGGGGATGTCAACCAATCCATGAACGACCTGAACTGGATCCTGAATATCGACCCCAACAATACCGATGCCTTTTTTGTTCGGGCTCACGGATGGTTGATCTTGAAAGAGCCGGAAAAGGCCATCCAGGACTTGGACCGGGCTCTGGCCATTAAAACGGAGCCTCGGTTTTACGCTCTTCGATCCGTGGCTTGGAAGGAATTGAATCAGCTCGCCCATGCCGAAGAAGACAAAGCACGGGCGGTTCAGGCGGGAGCCAGCGCGGACGACATACGGACCTGGCGGGAAGATATGCTTACTGACCGAAATGTCTACGCCGCCAACCGAGCGTGCGCCTGTTTTATTGACGCCTGTGGGTGGTGAGCTTCCGTAACGGTCAGCGTTCCACGGAAGTCCACGCACTTTCGCTCCAAGCGGCCCCGGAGGAGTCGCCGGAGCGAAGCCAACACGATATGCGCTTGATTAAAGGAAGGGGATCAGCCCTCCACATCCACCCAGCCCACGGTTTTGACCAGGGGCTCGCGGTTGGTCCGGATGGCGTTGACCGGGTCCTTGGGGTCGGGCCAGCCCAGAGCGATGCCCAGGACCACCCGTTTTTCCGGTCCCATTTTCAGCGCCTGGCGGACCACTTCGGGATACCAGGCCAAGGCGGCCAACAGGCAGGTGCCCACGCCCGAGGCCGTGGCGGCCAGAATCACGTGGGCGGCCAGGAGGCCGGCGTCGAAAACCGGATACACCGTGGGCAGGTCTGCGTCCACCAACAGATAGACCAGATACGGCGCGCCGTACGCCCGGAAATTATTCAGATAATGGTTTGTTCGAGCCGCGGCGTCTTCGCGGCCGATCCCCTTGAGCCGGAACACTTCCCGCCCCACCATTTTGTATCGGTCCTCGTACGGGCCGGTGAACTGCTGGGGCATTTCAAAATCGGGATTGGCCTGCTGTCCGGCCAGGAGCAACCGGCAGAATTCCTCCTTCATCGCCGCGGCGGTGGGGCCGCCGACCACCACGATCTCCCAGGGCTGCGTATTGCCCCACGAGGGCGACCGGAGGGCCAGCCGGAGAATCTCTTCGATCACGGCCTTGGGTACGGGATCGCCGGTGAAAGCCCGGGTGCTGTTGCGGCGGAGCATGGCTTCGGTCAAGAGCATGTCGGTTCTCCTTGTCCCCATGAGGGCGGATATGGTCCCGATGGGGCCGGGCGGCCCTTGGGCAAGCTTCCCGGCCAAGGGAATTGTCGCAGGTTTCGGGATCGGATGCCACCATTCTTTGTCGACCCGACATGGTTGACACTCGGGCCGAAGTTGGGTCATAGATGATTGTATCACGGTGAACGGCATGGGCCGGGATCGATCCGGCCGAAGGAGCATCATGATTCGGAAACAGGTTTCCCTTTTTTTGAAAAACGTCCCGGGTGAGTTGGGCCGTCTGGCCGCCCTCCTGGGGGACCACCAGATCAACATCGAAGCCCTGTCCATTCAGGATGCTTCGTCGTACGTAACGGAATTATACCAGAACCGGGGCCGGGCCCTGGGACGGTTCGCCTCCCGGGAAAGTTACGTATCCATGAAGCAGGATTCGGTGGAATTCGCCCTGATCCGGCTGTTGGTGAACGATACCGACCGGGCCGAAGCATTGTTGAACGAGGAAGGTTTTCTTTTCGATATGACGCCGGTGGTGGCCATTCTGCTGGACAACCGGCCGGGCCGGCTGGCCGAGGTGGCGTCGCGGTTCGGCCAGGAAGGCATCAATATCAAGTACGTATACGGTTCGGTGGCCGACGTGGACGGCCGGTGCCTGTTCGTCTTCTGCCCCCAGGACATCGAACACGCGGCCCGAGTCTTTGGGGACGAGTAGGCCGGTCAGCCTTTTGTCTATCGGATTCCGATGGGCCGGTTCGGGCTCGGGCCTGGAATCGGCTCTTGAACCTTCCGCTTTCATCTTTGTTGGTGGAGCGATCCAATGATCCGTCTGATCGAGGCGCTCAATTATCGCTGCCTGCGATACATCAAGCAGGACCTAAAGGATTTCCACCTGTTGGTCGGCCCCAACGCCAGCGGCAAAACCACGTTTCTGGATGTAGTCGCTTTCCTGGGCGATCTGGTTTCCGGCGGCCTGGATAAGGCCATTGGGGAGAGAACGTCGAATTTTCAAGACCTCTTATTTGCTCACAAAGGAACAGGTTTTCAGCTAGCCGTCGAACTGGAAATTCCTGAAGAAAAGAGAGAACGACTTCCGAAAGAAAAAAAATTTCAGTTGGTACGTTACGAAATAGCAATAGAAATGCTTAACGAAAACCAAGAAATCCAAATCGTGGACGAAAAAGTTATCTTACTATCGATTGGTAGCGATTATGAAGGCATACGATATTTGTTTCCTAATCCGATAAAGCCACCAGAAACAGCTATGACTAGTCGTTCAGCCGTTGGAGGTCAAAGGAAGGTAGTAACAAAAATTCGTGGCGGAAACGATAATTATCATTCTGAGATTCACGAAAAGGGGGGGAAAGGGTGGGCGCCATCAATACGCTTAGGCCCCAAAAAGTGCGCCTTGGCCAACCTGCCTGAAGACGAAAAAAAATTCCCGGTAACAACTTGGTTAAAGGAAACATTGCGTGAAGGCATTGAAAAAATAATCTTGAACAGCTTAGTGCTAAAGCGAACCAGTTCGCCAGGACAGGGACATCACTTTAAACCGGACGGATCGAATTTACCCTGGGTCATTCAGCGCTTCCGGAACGATTCTCCCGATAGATTTGGGGATTGGATTCAGCATGTGAGGACCGCTTTGCCGGATTTGACGGATATTGAAACGATTGAGTTGCCGGATACAAGACACCGATATTTGAAGCTGATATACAACAAGGAATTCGGCGTCCCCTCATGGATGGCCTCGGACGGCACCTTACGGTTGCTGGCCCTGACCCTGCCGGCCTATTTGACCGATTTCAAAGGCATATACCTGATCGAGGAACCGGAAAACGGCATCCATCCGCAGGCCCTGGAAACCGTTTTTCAGTCCCTCAGTTCCGTTTATTCGGCTCAGATTCTGATGGCCACTCATTCCCCGGTTTTTTTGAGCCATGCCAAACCTGAAGACGTGATCTGTTTCAATAAGGATGAATCCGGGGCCACGGATACAGTCTTGGGCAGCCAGCATCCCCGGTTGAAGGATTGGCACGGCGAAGTCAGTTTCGATGTTTTATACGCTTCCGGAGTATTATCGTGACGCCGGAGGCGATGAAAGACCTGATCGTCCTCGTGGCGGATCTCGACATGAAGAACGCATTGACCGCCCTTTTATCCCGGCCGAAAAGCCTGGAAACCCGCCCCTTCACCTTTGAATGCAGCTCACATACCGGCAAAGACTCGGGCGTACGCCAACACTGCGTTGAGTTTTTACGGCTATTCATTCAAACGCATCATCGTGCGCTGTTTTTTTTCGATTACCAGGGTTGCGGACGCGAGGACACATCGAAACAAGTGGTCGAAGAGCAACTCAAGGCTTCCCTGGAGAGAAACGGCTGGACCGATCGGGCCGAAGTGATTGTATTGGTACCCGAACTGGAAGCCTGGTTTTGGAGCCAATCGCCTCATGTGGCCGAAGTTCTGGGCTGGGGCGCGTCCGATGATTTGAGGGCTTTTCTTATCGAAAAAACTTGGTTGAACGAAGGGGACGTAAAACCCCAAAAGCCGAAGGAAGCCATGGAAGCCGCCTTGCGATGGGTAAAAAAGCCTCGGTCCGCCCACTATTTTAAAGAATTGGGCGAAAAGGCCAGCTTGCGGGGATGCCAGGACCCGTCGTTCAACCAACTGCTCACGGTCCTTCGCCAATGGTTCCCCCCGACGGACCAACTCGGTTGACCGTTTCCCTCATGAACCAAACCGGTTTCCTTTCAAAATCCATCCCACTTTTGGTCCTATCCCTTTTTTTCGTCCTTAAGGCGGCCGGCGGGTTGGGTCAAACGGACGAGATGCCGCCATCCAATTCCCTCCAGCCTCTGTTTGAGCTGGATTTCCACCATCACGTTCCCGGCCTGTACACCCTGGACCAATTGAAAAAGGATTGGGGGCCAGGGGCCGTGGACCGGGTTCGGGGCGTGGCCGAGGGGCGGGTGGAGATTGCCCAGGAAGTAAAAGAAGCCAACCGGTTTTTACGGGTTCATCTGGCGGCGGGGCAATGGGGTGCGGACGACGGAGGCGCTCAGTGGCGGACGGCCTTTCCCCGTCGGGACGAGGCCGTAGGTTCGTATCGGGTCCGGTTCGCGCCGGATTTTCCGTTCATGCGGGGCGGCAAGCTGCCGGGGCAGGCCGGAGGAACCTCCCCCACGGGCTGCATCGGGCCGCCCAGTGGACGGGATGGATTCAGCGCCCGGATCATGTGGCGGGCTGGCGGTCGGGCGGTCCAGTACGTGTACCATCCCCGGCAACCGGAGCCTTGCGGCCAGGATTTTCCCTGGTCCCAGGGGTTCGTTCCTGGGGATTGGCATCGAGTCCGAACTCGGGTCGCTCTGAACCGTCCGGATCGAAATGACGGGCGGATCGAATCGTGGTTGGACGACCGCCTGGTGCTCGACCAGACCGGCCTGATCTTCCGAACCACCCCCGAGATCGGCCTCGATCATTTCCTTGTTGCCGTCTTTTTCGGCGGCAAAGGACCCCAATGGGCTCCGCCGATCGCCACATTCGTTGATTTGGACGATTTTGTGATTTGGGGGCGGTAGCGCCAATTCCACCATTCGTTCGGGCGATCCCAGATAGACTTGGTTGACCACTTTGGGCTTCCCGTCCACCCGCGCCATTTCCCGGATGTAATAATAGGGTCTTCCCTTTTT